>NZ_JAUBQW010000149.1:0-14561 GCF_036701485.1 Microcoleus sp. Pol11C3
TGGGGCGCAGGTTGCATCTATGATTAGTTTTCCGCGATTGGGTGACTCATTTTTGGCGTCCGAATCCTTTTTTTTTTCGGGCGGTTTTGGGGTGGTTTCGCGCATTTTTTTCACCATTCGCTCGTTCACTTTCTTGATTAAGTTTGCACTGATTCGCTGCCGAAAGTGGACTAATAGTGATGGGTCAAATGGGGGTTCATTACTGTATGTTGATTGACCGATAAAGTATTGTAGGTAAGGGTTTTCACGGATCTGTTCTACTGTTTCTATGTCGCTGATTCCGAGTTTTTCTTTGATGATTAATGCCCCTAATGCCATCCTCAATGATTTGGCGGGTGCTCCCAGGGATCTGGGGAAGTTTTCAGCATATTCTGCTTCAAATTCTGACCACGGGATGAGTTTGGTCATTTTTACCCAACGGTTGTCTGCTGACAATTTACATCCGTTGGCTAGTTCAAAATCCAAGGGTTCGACGGGAGCAAGCTCAGCTTTTCTGTACACTTTCGCAGGTGGCTATGCACGGGTTTTGACCTATTTTACCTGTTTATCTTGCACTTTACTCTCGATCGCCCGCTCGAAACCTTTCGCCACGCAATATGCGATCGATTATTCAGCAAGCCCTACTTACACCTAAAATTTTGCTGATTTCATTGTAGAGCTTACCTGAGAGCGCCATCCTTACAGCTATTGCTCGTTTTAGTTCTCTGGCATCGATATCGCTTTTAATGAAAGATTCTAATTGGGATATTTCTTTTTCTCTATCTTTTTGTTGCAGTTGTAAGTTATTCATTTTTTATTGTCACAATCAAGTATTGCATATAATTGTATCATAGTCTTGATAATGATTTAGGATTGCTATATCATGTCCGGTAAATTAGTTATAAATTGTCATTGCGAGCGGCACGCACGCAGTGAAGCAATCGCTACCATCTGAGATTGCGACACGAGCGTGAACAATGACAAGTGATTAGCCGAACATGATATTATCGAGCGGTGCATCTGCTTGGAGATTGTTAGTTTGTGGCGCAAATAATGTGAATTGACGCACCCTTCTTATTCGAGTATTTAATGAATGGAAAATGCAATTTAAAATTTTCCATTCATGGATCGTTATTACCCCTTAGCCTCAACCCAAATCGTCATCCCCTCAACCCTCAAACCTTTGCCACGAGTGCCGCAATATTGACCGTTAGCAGTAACAGGAGTATCACCTACATTCTGGATGTGAGCCGTATAAAATACGTCGTACTTATCAGCTTGTGGTCCAGTCAGGCGGGCGGCAAATCCCTCAATGCGCTTGGCTTTGCCCCGGAAACCGGCCAACTCCCCTTCCGAGATCCAAGCAGTATCGCCAACTCCTTCAACGTGAGCCATGTACTGCAAATTTAAACCGGCAACGGGAGGCTCTATTTTAATTTGAAATCCTTCCACGCGGCGGCCTTGAGCTTTAGTACCCGCATATTCTCGATCGCTAAAAGTTCGATCGCCAATTCCTTGAATATGCGCCAACACTTTTAAACCCACAGGCGCCGCAGCTTGGGAACTCGCAGACGGCGCGATCCAAACTTTGATACCCTCTATTCTCAAAGCTTTGCCACGAGTGCCACAATATTCGCCGTTGGAGGACACGTCGGTGTCGCCGATATTCTGAATGTGAGCGGTATAAAATACGTCGTACTTATCAGCTTGCGGCCCGCTCAATCGCACTGCAAATCCTTCAATTCGTTTCGCTTGACCCCGAAAACCGGCCAATTCTCCCTGGCTGAGCCAAGGAGTATCGCCAACACCTTCGACGTGAGCCATGTACTCGACATTTAAGCCGGGAATTGGGGGATCGATATTAATTTGAAATCCTTCGACACGCCGCCCTTGAGCTTTAGAACCCGCGTATTCTTGAGAACCGAAAGTTCGATCGCCAATTCCCTGAATGTGCACCAAAACTTTGATTCCCAAACCGCCCTCTACTGCCACCGCTGGTTGAATGTTCCGAGGTGCGCCAAAAACAATGTTCCCGGAACCGGTTGCCTGAAGAGACTTAGGTACTTCCACGCTGGGAACAATAATTACCTCGTGCATGGGAGCCGAAGGTGCGGGGGATTCCAAAATCTGGATCTGTGGCGCAACTGTAACTTGTTTCGGTGTCACATTTCCTGACGGAATGACAATCACTTCTGGCAAAGGTTCGGCGCTGATTTTTTGTTGTGGCGCTGGTTTAAATGCGGGTTCGACTTTTGCAGGTGCTGCTTTTACCATCTCAGCAATGGTTAATTTGCCTCTGGAAATGGCTACGGCGATTTGTTTGCCAAAAGCGGCGCTGACTGTTTCTTCGAGGATGACCCACTGTTCGTCATCTAATTTGTCTTGCTGTTCCACCAGGGCGAGCACTGCTGAAACTGGGTGTTTGCCGCTGACTAAGGATTCTGCGTCAGAATGCAGTTGAGTTGGGGTTGATTCGGAAATCGCGCGTTGCAGTTCGCGGGCTTTGGCATGAACTGATTGTAAGGGTGCGAAGTCGCTTTGTTCGCGGTGGGCGATCGCCAATACTCGATCGATCACTTTCAATGCTGCATCGCGAATTTCTGCTTTACCTTCTGAAGCTGCGGCAGTCTCGACTAAGTTTTGAATGTCTTTGAGGGAAGCAATTTCCCCCGGCGCGATCGCGGATTTGTTGAGTTCGAGAGCTTGTTTTTGGACTGCGGCAAAGTTGCGGCTGTAGGTGGCTACTTCTTGCAGCAAGCTGTCAGAGGGAGGAAGGCCGGAGTCTTGGAGTTGTTTTGCTGCTTGGGATAGGCGATCGGCTAAATTACCATAAGTTTCCGATAGTCGGGCTATTTGTTGTAGCAAATCGTTATGTGCTGCTTCCATAGGTCTTGCCGTAAATATTTAACTTGCTGATTATAGACGTTGAGCGTCTTCTGAAGGTAGAAGGCAGTAGTCATTAGTCATTAGTCCCAGGGGAAAAGAAAAATGCTCCCCCTCTCCGACTCCTCCACTCGGACACTCTCCAACTCCCCCACCCAGACACCCGGACACTCTCCAACTCCCCCCTCCCCCACTCCTCCTCTGGCATCCCCCGCGTGATCGCCGTCACAACCGTGCAAATACTTAGTCACACTCTCCGACTCCGGCTGTCACGAGTGGCCCGTAACAATGTCACACCTATCGAGCAATAGCCGTCACTGCTGATTCTGTGAAAACAGTTGATACTGAGGCTTGAACCAATAAAATCCCGAAGTGTTATGGTACTAATTCGCGATCTCGCCCAGCAAGCTGTAGCTCTAGGCTATCTAACCATTGAAGCCGAAAATCAACTGCGACGGATGTTAACTACCACCAAGTATGACTTGGAAGACTTAAATGCTTTTATGGCTTTGCAACTAGCAGCTATGTCCGGAGGAGTGAAACAAGAGTCTCGCGAGCTGAAAAAATTTGAAATCTTTGGCGAGACCCCCTAGGAAATTTCCTATTAGTAATTAGTTGGCTTTTGATACATTAAAAATTAGTAAGGAACCTTTCTATTATGCGGATTCGTGAAGTTGTCAAACAAGCTATGGTGGCTGGATTTCTGAGTTGGGAAGCGGAAAATGAAATGCAGAAAATTTTTTCCTCAGCGAAGTGTGATTTGGAAGATCTGAATGCTTTTATGAGCTTGCAGTTAGCTGCAATGGCGGGTCGCGTCAGAAAAGAGTCTTTGGAATCGATCAATTGGCCCAACTTTTCGGGAGAATGTTAATCAGCTTTATTCAGTTTTCGGGCTGGATATATCGATATATGGATATAAGCTGTTACGCATTTAAATTGGAAATTCCGGATAGGCTAGAAGCCCGTCCCACAAGAGTTGTATTGATTTTTGACAGACAGTTTAAATGTAGAACAGCTTATCTTAACTCGTGTGCCAGAAAACAGACTTAGATGATAATTTAATTCTCTCCTAAACTTTATACTCTTTAGAGCTAAAATGGGGGTAGATTTAGAGCGCGGGGTGTTAATTTATATCTACTCATTTTTAAAAAATTAGTTAAGTTTGTAGTGATAATTGAAGTCTTAAAAGACAATGGTTGGATGACTGCAAACAATTTTATGAGAATGGAGTAACTACACTTGCTGTGAAACAGCTAATATTAGGTAACTTGGCTCGATCGCAATCTAATTTGTTGGTAATGAGGACTTTATTCCTCATAAAAGTCCCTCGGACTGAAGGCTCACTAAAAACGTTATAACGGTTATTTTACCATACCTTATCCATTGGTGACAAGTTAAGCTAAGAAAGCATTTGTCAATCAGCAATTATGCTCAATATTTACTCGGGTTTTGGGCATAAAACTGAGATTTGGGCGATCGAGGAATCATGCCGAGGGTGATATTTATACCTACTCCTTCTCAAATCGTGAATTTTCCACTCTTAAAAAAGCAGTTTTTTTGAGTAATATTACTGATTGAAAGGTGATATTTATACCTAATTCCTCTCAAATCGTGAATTTTCCCCTCCTAAAAAAGCAGTTTTTTTGAGTAATATTACTGATTGAAAAATGCAATTAAGTCTTAACTTGTCACCAATGCCTATATGAGGAGTATGAACTCGCTAGAACCAGGGTTTATACAAACTTGACAAGTCCTGCCCATTTATATTGCTCTTGTAAAGATTAGCTTTAGGTACTTGCATAGTTTTGGTACCACTGTTACAGTGAAAATGTGGAATAAAAAAAGGTTCCAAACAAATTCATCTCAAGTCACTCGGCAAACAACAAAGGAAGTTTTGATAAAATGAAAACTACATTATTAAAAGCACTGTGTCTCGCATTTATCTCTCTACCAGTCGCATTACAACAAGTTAAAGCTGATACCGTAACTGTAAACTTGAGTGATGTAACTAATACGAACACTTCAAATTATCCTACAGTTAAAGTTACCCTATCAGATACTGGACTTGCGGCTGGCACAGTCAATGTTACAGTTGAAGTAGTAGCAGGCAAAACAGGTGGTACTGGTGACTTACGCGGCGTTTACTTTAACCTACCTAGTGGCGTAACTAATGCTTCCATCACTGGAATTAGCGGTGGCCCGATAACTCACCAAACTACCAGCGGCAGTTTTGGTTCTTTTAGTCCTAGTGCAGACTTACAAGGAACGAAGGCTAACTTTACTGCTGGTGTTGAAATTGGTAGTCAAGGTATCAGCAAGGGTGATGATTATCAAAAAAGTGTGTTTAAAATTAGTGGTACAGGCCTAACCTTGGCTAAGTTTGCTTCAACGCAATTCGGAACCAGAATGATGAGCGTTAGCGATTCCTTAAATGGCAACCGAGGCCTTAGCAGTAAGACTCTTGGCAATGCAGGTACCGTCATAGCATCGTCACCAGCACCAGCACCAGCCCCAGCGCCAGCACCAGCACCAGCACCAGCCCCAGCACCAGCCCCAGCGCCAGCCCCAGCGCCCGCACCAGCCCCAGCGCCAATATCACTAACACCATCACCAGCGCCAGCACCAGCACCAGCACCAGCCCCAGCGCCAGCCCCAGCGCCCGCACCAGCCCCAGCGCCAGCGCCAGCGCCAGCGCCAGCACCAGCCCCAGCGCCAATATCACTAACACCATCACCATCACCAGCGCCAGCACCAGCACCAGCGCCAGCCCCAGCCCCAGCGCCCGCAACTGAGCCTGAACCAGTAGCAGTTCCAGAACCAATCACAATGGTAGGTATGGGCTTAGGTTTAGGCGCACTGGTCGCACGTCGCCGGCATCAAAACAAAAAGAACTAACAGACTCTTAGACTAAAATCCCGCCTTAGCTTTAAGCTGGGGCGGGATACTTCATTTTTGGGATTAACTTTTTATAGCAGAAGTCTGAAGTCTGAAACTATTTAAGGATAATTATATTATTTCTGAGTACAGGGGAATTATATATTTTGTGGTGCGGGCCGGAAAGATAGTAGGGTGCGTCAGTAAATAAGCGTTTCCTATGTAGAGTCAGTGTTCTAGGTGACGCACCTTACCTAGAGCGTTAATGGTTTAAATGCGTAACAGCTTAGCTAATATTAGGTAACTTGGCTCGATCGCAATCAAATTTGTTGGTAATGAGGACTTTATTCCTCATAAAAGTCCCTCGGACTGAAGGCTCACTAAAAATATTATAACGGTTATTTTACCATACCTTATACTAATTCTAAAAAATCATGCAACAGTAGCTGTAGGGTGCGTCGTTATCAAAAATTATCAAAAAAAGCGACTATCTCACAGCGACGCACCGGTGCATACAGTCTTTCCGGAAACAAAACAAAAACTTATAACTGTTCCAAGATTTGGGATAATTGGTATTATTATATCATCACTGAGACTATTTCCTACGACTCCGACGCTCTAACTCTTTAATTACTCTCAGAACAAACAGTGACATAAAAGCGCCAACTATTGCTAGTTGCCACAACCCGCATCCTGCAGCAGTTCCTAAAGCTGCTGATACCCAAATAGCGGCGGCAGAGGTAAGCCCGTGAACTTCCGGTTTGCCTTTTTCCTGCTGAGATTCCCGCAGGATTTCTCCACCTCCCAAAAACCCAATCCCGGCAGCAATGCCTTGAATTACGCGCGCTACAGCATCTCCTCCATTTTCATTTTTACCCATTGCCAGCGGTATTAAAACAAACAGTGCAGAACCCATACTAACTAGCATATGAGTTCTCAATCCCGCTGGTTTGTGCCGGAGTTGGCGCTCCCATCCAATAATTCCGCCAACCAACATGGCTAGGCACAATTTTAATAGTATGCCTAGCCAATTATCGGGAGACCACAAGTTAGCGATCGACAATGTTTTACTGCAAATAATTAATCCGAAGATTCCAATATTAGCGGAGTACGAGGTCCGATCGCAATCTCACTGCCAAATCTTGTTCCGGGCGAATCACGAGTACGTCAACACTGCGCCGCCCCAACAATACTCCAGCTAAAGCGCCGATGCCAGCGCCTCCTAATACTTCTTCAGTCGCGATCGCTTTGTCGCCGGTAATGCCTGCGAGTGCTGCTGCTGCTGCTGCACCCAATGCTGCACCTTGCGCTACTGAACCTGTGCCAGCACCTTTTTGGACTCTTTCGCTTCGGGTGATAATCCCCGAATAGCCATCAATCCGATAGCGTTGGCGGCGGCTGATAATTAACTCTCTGGCAACAAATTGAGTACCACTCTGATTGCCTCTTCTGACAGGTTGCAGTGTCCCGACTATCTGGCTGCCTCTGGGGATTAATACTCTGCCTTGAGGTGTGCGGATGTCTTGCGCTACTGTTAAAGTTAAAGGTGCAGTTTCTTCCCGGGTGACAACTATTTTGTCTTTTTCATAGCTAACTGGAATTACACTGCCCGACGGAATTCGGATGCTATCAAATTGTGAAATTCGTTGTTGGGCTTCTGCGGGAGTAGCTACCACTAGCGGCGCGCTGGTTCCAACTGTAATGCCCAGTGCGAGGATTGCTGCTGTTGCTGAACGCCATTTTTGAGAAGTAATCATATAAATTGTCTCCTTGCTTCGGTTTTTGTTTACTTAGGAACGCACTACTGCTAAATTTGTTTCTTGTTTCGCATTCATCTGATGTTTTGATTATGGCAGGCTGGAATTCTACAAGTTGGGAAGATAAGGTAGATAATCGAAAATTTTAAAATTTGGAAAGATCGAGAGAATGGGCAAGATTGGGAAGATAAGGAGGATAAAGGAGAGATTTCGATTCCTCCTCTCCTTTATCCTCTAACCGTTAAGGTGAAATTCCAGCATGAAGGCTCGGATCACCAGGTTAATTGTTGAGAGCGTTTAAAGCTAGCAATCCAGCACCGAAAGCTGGTTCGTATCGGGGCGAAATAACCTTAGCTTGTGGGGCGATCGCACTTATGGCCGCTTCAAACCGACCTCGGCAATTGGCCTCGCCGCCCCACACACCTCCTACGATCACAATTTCAAATTCTTCTGTTTGGTTAAATAGCGCTGAAATGGCTATTTTTGTTGAATAGGTTAATTCTGCCACAGCATTATTGATAATGCTGTCAGCGACGCGATCGCCCTCTGCTGCAGCTCGATCGACAATCGGCGCTAAAGCTGCAATTTCTTTGACTCCCCAACCGCGCCCGTAAACGACTTCTACCAATTCTTCTAGGTTATTGAGACCTAAATGCTTTTGAAATTTTTCCGCAAGCACGGTAAAATCTTCGCGTCCGTCATAGAACTTCAAAGCAGCTTGCAAACCCTGAAGGGCGATGTTATATCCGCTGCCTTCATCGCCTAAAATATATCCCCAACCGCCGACTCGTTTAGTTTTCCCTTGACGGTTTTGCCCAAAAACAATCGAACCGGTTCCTGAAATAACGGCGATACCCACTGGATGGCCTGTACCGCCAGCAAGTGCGATCGCGCAGTCGCTGCAAATTACTATATTCCTGGGCAGAAATGATCGCGTTACTGGTAAAGTATTTGTCAACTGCAAGTTCTGCACTACAAATTGCACTATTTCACGATCTTTTGGACGGCCGACGCCTGCTAGTCCCAGACCAATTGCTTCTATGTTGAGATTGCCTACAGCCTCGACCTGAGCGGACAGAACTGCTCGTTCGATCGCCAATTGGATGGATTGTTTTGCTGTCTCAATTCCCAGGGTTTGATAATTTGACGGCCCTGCTTCACCCCGTCCTAAAACAAGGTGGTTGTCATCCATTAAAAGGCAGATAGTTTTAGTGCCGCCGCCGTCGATGCCGAATACGTAGCTCATGAATAATTTAGAGAATAATAGAGCAACCCAGATTAACAGAGATATCTCTATTCTACGCTTTGTACAATCCGATTAAATCGACAGAGCAATGCTAATAATAATTAAACCTAATAATGTTAACCAAACCAGATGACCCTGACACCAATTTTTGATTGATTGCGGCCAGCCGCCGCTGATGTAACGGCTCGTCTGTGGCATAAGTGGCTCAGCTTGATTGTGATAAAGTGTGCATTCTTTGGCAAAGGGACGCTGCGGGTAGTTACAAGTGTCGTCTTCGTGATAAATACAGGTAGCACACAGAAATTCTTCGGGTTTTGATCGATAAAGAGGGATACCCGGATGACCGAAAGCTTTGAGGGGGATTTTGCAGTGTGGACAGGCGAGCGCTTGGGCGTCTACAGGTTGGTGACAGCGGGGGCAATCAGGCATAGACAGCAGGGTTATGGGGTAATGTGGTGGGTAGGCTCATTAGCGGGTTTTCCGAACGCCGATTAGCGCGATCGGCTCCCCATCAGGCGGCTGGATGCTCCAAAATAGAAAGGTAGGTCAGCGCTGATGTAACTTTCAGTTTACAGATGGTTTCGCAGCGACAGCAGGCGACCTGAGCCGATCGGGTATGAAAGGGCAAACATTAGGAAAAATCTATGGATAACAATAGCAACTTACTCAAACAACTGGTAATGCTGGGCATTGGTACTACCTCCCTGGTGGCAGAGAAATTGCAGGAGGTCAGCGAGCAATGGGTCAAAGATGGCAAAATCAATCCTGAGCAAGCCAAAACCTTTGTCGATGACATGACGGAGCACCTCAAGTCTGAACAGGGCAATTGGGATACGCAGTTGCAGCGGCAACTACGCAATATGCTGCAAGATATGGGAGTTCCCCGACAGTCCGAAATGGATGAGTTGCGGGGAAGGCTCGATCGTTTGGAACGTCAGATGCGGGATTTAGAAAACCGTAACTGGCGCTGAGTTCGATCCTCTTCGAGGGGTTCGCTAACGCCCGCGAGGAGTTCGCTGCTATCTTGTGATAAAATTGTCACCCAAAGGCAGAAGGCTAAAAAAGGCACTTATGTAGAAGCCACTTATGTAGAATTACAAACATTCTGACTTCATACTTTTGCCTTTAAAATTATCTGACACCTGCCCTTTTTTGGTGGAAAAGTTCAGATAAAATTTGGTAGTTTTTGTTGTACTAGATGTCTTAGATATCTGAGATATCGCGGTTAAAAGTATCAGGAGGATTAATTTTGCGAGGAGTTCTAGTCAGCTTGGGAGTAATGCTGGTTTGCTTTGTGTTTTTGATAGTCGCTCAAATGGGCGGTTCTGGGTCCCAAGCAGTTGCAGCCGAATTGAACAATCTTTTACCAGAGACTGCTATTGAGAAGTTGTCAGCACAGTCTTTGAATGAAAATAACTTGCTAGTAGCTGATGCTACTTTACCGGAGGTACCAGCTACTATCGCTGGCAATGACATGACTGATAATACTGAGAAAACTGTCACCACAGATTCAGGTCTGAAATATGTTGAATTGAAAGAGGGTAATGGGGCGACTCCAAAAACCGGGCAGACGGTTGTGGTACACTACACTGGAACTTTGGAGGATGGCACGAAGTTTGATAGTTCGCGCGATCGCAATTCTCCTTTTCAGTTCAAAATTGGCGTAGGTCAAGTAATTAAGGGTTGGGATGAAGGTGTCGGTACGATGAAAGTTGGAGACCGCCGCCAGTTGATTATTCCCCCTGAACTCGGTTACGGCGCTCGCGGTGCGGGCGGGGTGATTCCTCCTAATGCTACGCTGATTTTTGATGTGGAATTGTTAAAAATCGCTGGCTAGGTAGCTCAACCTAATTAAACGTAAAACTTTTACGGTCTTTAGAAACCCGGTTTTTTTAAGAAACCGGGTTTCTGTGTAATATCACGTTTGGTGAATCAGAACTTCGCCCTGCAAATATACTTGTACGGGTTCAAAAGCCTCTCATCACAAATGTTTCAATTGTTGAGTAAAAATCCTGTACCCATGTAGATGATTGATATCTGTTTGTGAGCGGCAATTATATTGAATAGACCCCTTGCAAAAATAGCTGGGACGGGCTCTGGGGCCCATCCAACAAAAAGTTTTTTCTATTGTGGGATGGGCCCCAGAGCCCGTCCGAAAATTTGCTTAAAAGGACTTTTGCAAGAAGTCTAATCTACAACGTAGGAGCGCGACAGCCTGCGTCAGCTATTGCTTATAAAGGGGTACAGATTTCAAGCTCAACAGTTGCATCCTTTGTTGGGTAATAGTTGTAGGACTGTTAGTACATTTGTATGCGGGAAGTCCAGGTTAATGCGAGTCCTATTCCCAGTCAGGTAGTCAATAGAGCTGATTGAAGCAAAGGAATAAGAATAAGTTAGCCATGCCGTGCCCCTACTCTATGCAGGGTTTGTGCGTAAGTCCTGTTGATTTTACTGTACCGTAGCCCAACATTCGGTAGTAGAGTCCCGGTTGGGTAAGGAGTTCGGCGTGGTTACCAGACTCGACAATCTCGCCCTCCTGCATCACAAAAATCCGATCGCAGTCTACGGCAGTTTCGAGTCTGTGCGTGACCAAGATGATGGTTTTCAAGCGGCGTAGACGTTGCAGAGTCTCTATGACCCAGTGCTCGTGCTTTAAGTCCAGCGCATTCGTGGGTTCATCGAGGATGAGTATGGGAGCCTTAGTGACGAGGGCTCGCGCAATTGCTAGGCGCTGTCGCTGTCCACCCGAGAGGTTTTGACCGCCCTCAGCGATTAAAGTATCATACTGCTCCGGCAAGGTTTCGATAAACTCGGCTGCCCCGGATTCGACCGCCGCCTCCCGAATATCGGAGAGCAAAGCATCGGGGCGACCGTAGGCGATATTTTCTGCGATCGTTCCGCGGAAGAGTGGGCTGCCTTGTGAGACGAGCGCCATGTGTTTGCGGACATCGGCAATCTTAAGAGTGCGGAGGTCGAAGCCGTCGAGGAGGACGCTGCCCGATGTTGGGTCATAGAAGCGTGGCAAAAGATTTAGCAGCGTGCTCTTTCCCGTCCCGCTAGGGCCCAAAAACGCCACCATCTGACCCGGCTCGATAGTAGCACTGATGTTCCGTAAGACGGGTTGCCCAGAGTTGTACTCGAAGCTCACGTTGGCAAGTGTTAGTGTGCAGGGATGGACGGGAAGCGATCGCGCATCAGGCTCATCTTTTATGACAGGCGGCTCGTCAATGACCGTAAAAACGCGATCGCATGAAGCTACAAACGTCTGGATCTTAGTCGTGAACCCCAACACCCAACCTATCGGGTCCCAGAACTGCCCCAGGTACGCCAGGAATACGATCAGATCGCCGATAGTCACGCCGTTCGGAACCGGACGCAAGAACTGGTCGCGATAGACTAGGTATCCGCCGTAGCCGAAGATTACCCCGCTTCCCAGAGCGAAGACAACCTGAACCGCTAGCGGATAGAGGTTCTCTTGCCAATTGAGTCGCATGGACGCCTTGACGCTGCGATCGACCACCTGCCCGAAGCGTCGCGACTCCGTTGCTTCTTGACCGAAGGACTGGATTAGTCCAATCAACTCTATAGCTTGCTGCATGGTTGAGGTCATGACCGCATCGGTCTGCTTCGACTCGAATGCTCGACTCCTAATTCTTCCCTCAAAGTACCAATTCGCGAGTATTAGAAGTGGCGTGAACGAAAGTGCAAACACGGTGAGAAGGACGTGGCGCGACAGCAGGATCCAGATCATCGCCGTCAGCGTCACCGATGCGGCGCTAGAGCCGATAAGCGTATCGATCACTCCCCAGGGGCCGAGGCTGTCGTAGCTCAACCTATAGATTGCGTCACCCTGCGATCGCGAACTGTGCCAGCCGAGGCTAAGCGCCTGCATTTTGTCGTAGAGTTCGGTGCGAACCCGCAAGGTTCCGTTGTACTGGATGCGGTAGTTCAACATCTTACGGAGCATAAAGACGGTATCGCTCAGAATTCTGATGATCATGGCGACGAACGCCATTCCGAAAATTCGGTTCAGCGTGCCTTCACCGAACGGCGCCAGAAACAGCGTATGAATCCAGTTGGATTTCGGAGTTGGTGATAAAATTGTATCGACTAAAATCGCCATCGGCCAGGCGTTGAGAAGGTTCAAAAGCACCGATGCCCCGATCAAAAGCAAGAGCGTGATGATCAGCCATAAGTCTTTGCGGAAGTAGGAAATGGAGCGCAGGACGATCCGCACCAACCAATGTTGGTTAATTGACGGCATCACCATTTTTGGTGAATTCTTCTGGCTCTTCAAACGTGCTTTGAGTGGAAAAGTCATGGATGTGCTAAGTGACTCTAAGCAGGACAATGCACAAATTGGGAAATTTCACCAGGGTCAGAGAGTCCAGAAATCAACTTTGGGTTTTAATCCCTGTTGTGAAGCAGGGCAGATGAAATGTGAGATTATTTGACTGATGCAAGAGATTCTAAGTATAGTTTCGTTGTTCAAGGGTAGCTAAATAGAAAGCGATTGCGCTTTGCAGACTGGTGTGATGCGTTAGCGAAGCTTTCCCAAAAGCGGTCGCAAAGTTGAGATAGTATCAACTGTTTAATCTGGACTTCCCCGATACAAATGTACTAACAGTCCTAAAACTCTTACTCGACAAAGGATGCAACTGTTGAGCTTAAAAGAATCTGTACCCATTTACAGCAGATTGCAGGTTGATGAAGTATGGTAAGTAGTAGTTCCGAATTAATTACACAATATTTCTACTGAAACCCTTGCCCAGCAAGGAGTCTTTATGTAATTAATTTTGTGTGGTTACTTAGCAGCACTTAGTAAACCAGTTTGGTAGATGGTGGCGATTAATTAAGTCGAGTGCAGTAGCAATAAGAGTATTAACCCCGATGATTGTAGTTGGAGAGAAATGACGAAAAAAATCCTTAAGTTGTGACCACCCTGGCGAGGTGACAACCAGCCCCCAACCCTGAGTTAGTAAGGATTGAGCTTACTTGTGGTAAAAAAAGATAGGCAGCAGAATTGTTACACGCAAGAAATCCCAAAAATCATGCTATCAACATTCTACCAGACTCATTTAAAAAAACAAGTGATGCCATCTCAGTTTCTGGTGAGGACAACCTTGCTATCTTTGATGCAATCAGAAAAACAGGTGAGATTAGAAGGACTCTCGCGGGTATTTCCTTGCCGGCGTTACAGCCGACTTTCGGCGGAAATTACAAAGATATTTAGATTTACCTCACTTAATGAGATCACTAATTTGGTTTCCATTAATTACTTATTGGTTATACCAATTTCCTAGGAATTTGTACTTAATAAAGCGGTGGTAATATAATCCCATCCACAAATGGAAACAATCGCTTCAGGAGAGATGGCATCGAGAACCTGCGTAATTTTCGAGACTTTCCCAGGTGCTGTTTTTACGCTCTGTGAGGGATTCTATTCCACCTGGTTGATATCGCTATCGCCAGCGATAGAGCGTGGACTCGTCACCTTGTATCGGCTGCGCCAAATGGGATCTTGTACTCACGGCTCCAGTTTTAATCGAGTAGAGCATTTGCCGCTCAAGTTTGGCATGAGTCGTGACGGCTCGTCTGAGCAGATGTTGGTGTTGTTCTGTTGTCTGTGTGACTAGCATTGTGAACTAATTTGCCTTTGCTATACCTATCCTTTGCCTCCGTCAATTTAATGCTTCTTCATCGGAAACTGGTATTAAAGGGAGAGCGACTTATTAAAATAATTATGGGTGCATCTCACTTTTGCAAATACATCAAGCGGAAAGTTGACCATTGAGATAAGCACAGCGCAGAGAAAGGATAGA
>NZ_JAUBQW010000150.1:0-14446 GCF_036701485.1 Microcoleus sp. Pol11C3
TGGCACATCTCTTGATGAAATTATTCGTGCTTATTGTGCATGAATAGTGTCTCATACTTATTTGAAATGACTATATTTAAGGTATCTACGCTTTCCGAGTCAATCAAAACCGAAAGTAATCCCCGAATCAACGTTCTGCCATTGCTTGTTTACCCCGGCTACCATCAGGCTGAGACGAGATGCAATCAGAGATTGCACCTTATCAAAGCGTTTCTTGGCGCGGATGGTTTTTCTTAATCACGAGTTAATTGCACCCCAGGCAACCGGGGCCACGCAGTCGGTTATGGACGATCGGGAGCGCTCCGAAAGCGTTCCTCCCCATGCCTGAAGTTAGGGGATTCTCTCTCGTTTTTGGGTGAATTTTGAGAGAGATTACTACATTTTATTGAGTTCCGATCGCAACTCTTCTAACTCAGCGTCAATCACCGGACTCGACTCCGAGCTGCTAGCAGCAGTTTTACCCGCTGCCGGCAATTTACCTTGAGACACAGAACCTCCGCTCAGTTGAGCTTTCATCTGAGCCAACTCGTCGTCAACATCACCGCCGCTTTCGAGCAAACGGAACTGTTCCTCTAAATTGCTGCCGCCGGCCGCCAGTTCTGCCGAAGCTCCCGCGCGAGCTTCTATCTGCAAAACTTTTTCTTCCATGCGATCGAAAGCTGCCATTGAACTGCCAGTATTCAGGGAGCCAATGGAATTGTTGAGCTGTTCCTGAGCCTTAGCAGCGGATATCCTCGCCTTGAGCATATCCTTCTTAGTCTTAGCTTCGGAAATCTTGCTCTCCAAACCGATCAAGTTGCGCTTGAGACTTTCCACCTGAGCCGATTGCTGATCCAGACTGGCTTTCAGCGTAGCCGCCGTTTCAGCGTGAGACTTTTTGCGAACGAGCGCTTCCCGGGCCAAAGTCTCGTCTCCTTTTTGCAGGGCTAGCTGAGCACGCTGCTGCCACTGGTTAGACTGAGACTCAGCTTGATTGTACTGAGTCTGGGTGCGCTTTTGAGTGGCGATCGCGCTGGCAACGGCTTGACGCAACTGCACCAAGTCTTCCTGCATATCCGTAACAGACTGTTCTAAAATCTTTTCCGGGTCTTCAGCTTTGTTGACCAGATCGTTAAGATTGGCTTTGACGACTCGGCTAATGCGGTCAAATAATCCCATAATGCTATTTTTCCAGGGTGAGGTGTACGAAGTAGGCGGAAAGCAGGCTTTAGGCACTAGCCCGCAGTTGTGAAATTAACGAAAGGTCAGATTTTTAGTGCGATTTAGTTTGTGGCAATTTTTGCAGACAGATAAATCCAGTTTAAAGCGATCGAGTAAGGTGATGCAGGCAAGCTTATTCATGCACCTATCTAGTAAACTACCCGACACTCATGCTTTGCATAGAGTGCGGGCTTTCAGTAGCCCTCAAGACAACTTCCTGCAAAGAGCAGGACATTATCTCGGAACCTCCGGGCAGGTTTACGATCCGCCCCAAAGTAGCAATATTTCTTGCTCCATTCACATCGGCATCGCCAATCCATCCGCATCGCTCATTCAGGCACTCAAACCGCTTACCTTGGCGATTGCCAATCACCTTGCAACAGTGACAAGTTTTCGAGGTATAGCGCGGATCAACCAGTCTTACATCAACGCCAAATTTCACGCCTTTATAGGTCAGGAATTGGCGCAACTGGTAGAACGCCCAACTATTGCTGCGTCTCCGTTCTGTTTTAGACCGTGGCAGTTCATTGGTACGCTCTCTGATTCCGGTCAAGTCTTCCAGGGTAATAGCCTGATTTGATGTCTTGGCTTGCTGGATCAGTCGATAGCTGACGGTATGGTTCAGCCATGTCTGGAATCTCCGTTCTCGTCCACTCAACCGTTGCAAAATCTGTCTCGCCCTTCTACGAGTAGACCTTGTGCCTTTGGACGCTTTACGCTGTAACGAAGCCCGTACACGGTTATATCTGTCTCTGGCTTGTGTTACCTGTTTGCCATTGAATTTCTCTCCAGCAGATGTACAAGCAATGTCTGTGCGTCCCAAATCAACACCCAAGACCTCATCAGTCTTTTGTTTCTCTGGTGGCTCAGACTCAAGCTGAATGTTCAGATAAAAGCTGCCATCGTTGCGCTTCACCAAAGTTGCCGTTTTGGGGTCTTGTCCTTGCAGCAAGTGTTTTTGGTAATTACCAATGTGCAGCTTAAACTTTTCTCTGCCCTTCAGCATGGTCAAGCTGACCAACCAATCCGATTCGCCGAAGGTGAAAGTTCTCGCGTCGTAAGTGGCAGAAGTGGGGGCAAACTTCTTAACGGGCTTAACCTTTTGCTTTGCCGTTTTGCGATTAGCGCAAACTCTACGAATTGCGTGAATCGTCATTTGAGCAGACAGCCCAGAATGCGATCGCACTTCCTTGTAAATCAAGGACTGAACAGCAATCTGATTCGTCAGCTTTTCGGGTGTATGGGTGTTCACGTACTCACAGCATTTTGCAAAGGCAGTCAGTACCGCATTCAGCTTTTCAACCTGCTGCTGCGATACTTCCAATTTGCAAGAGACTGTAAGAACTTGGGACATTTTCAAATTGTGAAGTTTTGCTGGTGTTATCGTAGCGTATTGGCAGCTTTCGGGGTATCGAACCCCTCAATCTGCCGCACATTCCTCCCGACACTCACCTTTCAGGTAGAGTGCGGGACTCCTGCTGTTCTAGTTGAGTTTAACGTCGATCCGGGAATTCCCCAACAGGCTTCGAGCCATCTCTAGCTAGGCTGTTGAGAAGTTTTTGCTCGTCTCAACTATTGTTCTGCGGCCTGGGGTTCAGGATGCAGGCGGCTCGCCCGACGGCAATTTGGGTGTATTGTTGCCCGGAAGCATTTGTGCTTTCATCGCCGCCAACTCGGTATCGACATCCTCGGCACCTTCGAGAGAGAGAAACTTCTTTTCTAAATCGTTAGTTCCGAGTTCTGCGATTGCTTCGGAGCGAGATTCTAGCTGCATGACTTTCTCTTCCATCCGTTCAAACGCACTCAAAGCGCTGCCTGTATTGAGATTGCCCATCATTTCTTGAAGCCTTTCCGAGGCTTTGGCCGATCGAGCTCGGGCAATGTACATATCTTTTTTAGATTTTGCCTCAGAAATTTTACTTTCGAGGGCCCGCATATTGTCTTTAAGTTGAGTCACAACAGCGTTTTGCTGCCCGAGACTGGCTTTCATCGCCGTTGCCGTTTCTTGATAAGATTTCTTGCGCGTCAGAGCTTCCCGCGCCAAATTTTCCTCGCCTTTTTGCAAAGCTAGCTGCGCCCGCTGGTACCATTCTGCCGCAGTAGACTCAGCTTGGGAACACTGGCGTTCGGTGCGTTTTTGAGCTGCTATCGCCCCTGCCACAGCTTGTCTGAGTTGCACTAAATCTTCCTGCATATCCATTACAGCCTGTTCCAGAATTTTTTCTGGATCTTCTGCCGCCCCGACCAAACTGTTAATATTGGCTCGAATCACTCGCCAAAGGCGATCGAATAATCCCATGAGGCCCGTCTCCCGATTTTCAACTTTAGAATTAAGACAGAGAAATCAGAATTAAAAACTAAAAATGAAAACTCATCAATCGAATTTTTAATTTTTAATTTTAATTTCCTCTAAGTTAGGTCGTCATGATTATTTTTACGATGGGTAGGGCGCAAGCGTTACCCATCAAAACTGAGCAAATGTTGGGTGAAGCGAAACCGAGGGTTCGTGCCGCGGACCAAACCTACTTGCCGATCATCAGTTTAATTCTCTTTGTCTAATTTATGGCTGATAGTATTGCGGTTTCACCCCTTTTGCTTGCAGTTCTTTCACCAAAAGTTCTGCTGAGGCAGCATCGTTCAAAGCCCCCATTTGGATCTTGACACCCTTTGAGAAGTTCCGCACGTAGGCATCGGGAACTGCGGTTCTGGCTTGCTTGAGCGATTTCTCGTCCGTGTAATCAGTGACAACGTAATAGAAACCGTCGGCAGCGCGTGCCGGCCTTCCCAGCGGGGGGGATGCGGCGGCTGGGGATGCTGTCGCTGGAGATGCTGTCGCTGGGGATGCGACGGCTGGCTGGGCTGGGGAGGGTGTTGGAGGCAGTGTCGGCAGTGTCGGCACAGGCTGGGCTGCGCTGGGGCGGGGACTGGGAAGCAAAGCCGTGCTGAGATTGTTCAGTCCTTGTTCTCTACCTCTGGCGGGGTTGCCATCTTCTGTCGGAATCGGGACAGCCGCGCTGGGGCCAGGAGGCGCTGCCGGATTGGGCGGGATTGATGCTTTTGGCGACGGGGAAGGAATCGAGCTGGCTGTCGGCTTGACATTGCTGAGAGTGCTCAAATCTAGCTCAACAAATTCCTTGGATACCAGATTTGGAGCTTTCGGCAGTTCCTTAGTACCGGTATCTGAGATGGCTGTAGAGGTGGGACTCTCGCTTGGAGAGGGTGCGCTGCGATCGAGGAAACGGTTCAGGCCTGCCATCTTAACTAGATTTGACGGGTACCTGACTGCGTAGCCCAAAGCTGTGCATGACAGCAAAAACAGCAGCATCGAACTCAGTCCCAAGGGAGTTAACAAACTGGTGGCTAAACTCCGTTCTACCGTAGGCTCAGCTTTTGACTCGTCCAAACTTTCGATCAGTTTTTCGCTTGATTCGAGATACTTGTTGGGTGCCAAGGCACTGCTAGATAGTTTTGTGCCACCCCTGGTAGTTGCTAGGGGGGCATCGCCCTGGATGCCGGCAAGGGATAGGGGCAGCGACAGCGGCTGCTGGGTTTCCTCCGCGGCCTCCGGCTGCTGGTTTTGGGCTAGCTGTTGCTCGGTTGTGGCTGTTTGCTTGCCAGTACGAACTGAGGGGGACACCCACTGTTCGGCCCGCCGCCTGTGCCTTCTGTATGTTGTCAGTTCTGCTTCTAGGTTTACATCCAGACTCCCCAGGACTGCTTGCAAAGCAGGCTTGATTGGGGTTGAAGAGGATTGATGATTTGGGGATTCAACCGAAGAACGCTTACTCATTAGCAAAACTCCTACCATCTCTGAATTGATTTTAATATTTTGATTGTAGATATAAACAAGAAGCTTGAAAACTTGCCTATTTTATGATTAGCTACTTTTGGCGTCAATGCAACAGGGGCCCGATCGCCTACTGTCGATCGCCTGCAGCTATTTTTTTATTTTCATTTTACAACTTAATTGTTGGTTCGTCCCGGAGGCTGCTTACCCACACTCTCAGCCATTTTTTGTATCCTGAGCTACCGCTTATTTCTAACCTCTCATACTCGTTGGGCATTTGTACTTTTTCTTGATCCCTAACGGCTTTATAAACTTTTAACCTATGTTTTTACCTATACAATGAGCAAGTACCGAGCTAATTGTTTCTATATATAACGAGATTATAAATAAATTATAAAATTTATTTATGCTTCGGGGATCGCTACAACCCAGACAGCATAAAGGCTGGGATGCTCTAAAACCTGCTAGCTCTACAAAGGAGAATTAGAGATGAAAATGATTTCCCTAGAACTTTTATGCAAACCTCATTAACTTCACCTTTAACTTCAGCTTGTGGTCACTGCCGTCACTATACCCCTGAGGGCAGACGCGGGGGTGTTTGCGCTTTACTAGGCGGCCCGGTTCAAAGTCACTGGAAAGCTTGTGCTTTAGCGGTTTCGCCTTTTAGGTCATCTTGGGAAAACATAGAAGAAATTGGAATGTGGCAAGAATCGACTCTGACGCTGCAGGATGCCACCGTCACTCTTTCCGATCGCCATGCCTGCCAGCTTACAGGCACAAAGTTAACCGAAAAATCCGCAGCAGCAGTCTCGGTTTAGTTAGTCGGCAGCAGGATAGATAATACCATTTTCGATTTTCGATTGGGGAATCACTGATCATTATCCTGGTTTGGCTCTAACAAAGCAGTTTCATTCTTTTTTGGAACTGGTATCAATACTGACACTTTTGGACGATCGGGTGCATTTGGCTTTACTAACTCATAAAAATCAGCAGGATCTACTTTAATATGAGCGCATAAAAAAAACTGATTTTTCCATCCAGTTATGGCAGCCAAGGATATTGACTAAAATCAGGTTGCCGTTTTTCCAAAAAGGCTTGTTTGCCTTCGGCGCCTTCCTGGGTCATATAGTACAGCAAAGTGGCATTTCCCGCCAGTTCTTGCAAACCGGCTTGACCGTCGCAGTCGGCATTAAAAGCAGATTTCAAACAGCGAATCGCGATCGGACTTTTTTCTAAAATTTCAAGAGCCCACTCAATCCCTTCTAGTTCGAGTTGTTCGACGGGCACGACACAGTTTACTAAACCCATTTCTAGGGCTTGCTGCGCGCTGTACTGGCGACACAAAAACCAAATTTCTCGGGCTTTTTTCTGGCCGACGACTCTGGCGAGATAGCTAGCTCCGAAACCACCGTCGAAACTGCCGACTTTGGGGCCGGTCTGTCCGAAAATAGCATTGTCAGCAGCGATCGTCAAGTCGCAAATTAAGTGCAGAACGTGACCCCCTCCAATTGCGTAGCCTGCAACTAAAGCAATTACAACTTTGGGCATCGATCGAATCAACTTCTGCAAGTCGAGCACGTTCAACCGGGGTATGCCACCTTCGTCTACATATCCCGCCGAACCCCGCACGCTTTGGTCGCCACCGGCGCAAAAGGCGTATTTGCCGTCTGTATGAGGCCCCGCACCTGTGAAAAGGACAACGCCGATTTTTGTGTCTTCGCGGGCATCAGTAAAGGCATCGCACAGTTCCTGCACGGTTTTGGGACGGAAAGCGTTCCGTTTGTGAGGTCGATTGATGGTAATTTTGGCGGTGCCACCACTTTTGTGATAGAGAATGTCTTCGTAGGTTTTGGCGGTTTGCCATTCAATTTGCATAATCAATCAATTTTAGATTTGACACCAAGCTGGGTCTATCAAGGCAGCGACAAGTCGCTTTTAGATTTTAGATTGATTCGGTTCAATGGGATACAAGGGTCGATCGACTCTTGCCAAAAAAATAAAGCGGGACTTAGGCAGAAACCAGGTTTTTGATAGACATACGCCGTGCAACGCTCTTGGTAGGGGTTAAACAACCCGGTTTTTGAAGGTAAGAGCGCGCAAGTCCCGTCTCAAATCGAAAAAGCGTCAACTCCTCGAACTCCTCTGAATACTTTGACTGCCCCAAAATTTATATGCGCTGGATTATTTGCGGAGTAAAATACTCAGCAAGTGCTTTGCTGCTTTGCCAAATACCGGATCGCGGGACTCGAATTCGCTGGGATCGAGTAAAGCTTGAACTTCGGCAAAAGCTTCTGAGTCGAGGGTTCCTTCTTTAGTAAATAAAGTGTCTATGACTGCAATGTGTCTGGAGTCGAGGCCGAGCCGATTTGCGATCGACTGTAAGTACATTTGCTCCCGCATATCGATGTGTCCGTCTGCGGCTGACATTTCGTAGCCGGAACCGATGAGCAACAGTTTTTCGGATTCTGAGAACAAAGCTGTCAGGGTTAGCAATTCCGTGGGGTTGAAGTAAACCTGCTGTTTGGAGATTCCTTTGACAAGGCGCTGAATTAGTTCTACCCGATCTCGGTCGCCGCTGGCAAAGGCTTTGAGAGTCTTTTGCAGCCGTTCTTCTTCTTCAACTGCGATCGTCCTGTCAATAATCATGACTCCGCGCAGGATGGAAATCAGAGCAGTCATAAACACTACCAAAGGAGTGATATCTTGTTCGCGGAGCTTTTGCCGGGTAATGCGGCACAACAGCTCAACAATTTCAGTGGTAATCGTAGTGGTGTCCATAATTAAAGACTCTCGATTAAGCTGTAATGTAACTTTCTTTATCGATCTTAAGTTTTTCTGTTACTTAGGTATGACGTGAATTGTAAAGCTGAGCCGTTGTCTATTAGTGAGACTACTTATTTTATTCACAAACGCTGGATGACTAGGGCTGTGGAATTGGCGCAAGCAGCCGGTGATGCTGGTGAAGTACCCGTGGGTGCTGCCATTGTTGACGGTAGTGGGAAATTAATTGCCGAAGCGCAAAATCGGCGAGAGCGAGATTGCGATCCGACGGCTCACGCTGAAATCTTGGCTTTGCGGGCGGCCGGCCAAGTTTTGCAAGATTGGCATCTTAACCAATGCACGCTCTATGTAACGCTGGAGCCTTGCCCGATGTGCGCTGGTGCGATCGTCCAAGCTCGGATTGGTCTGCTGGTATACGGAGCAGATGACCCGAAAACTGGCACGATTCGGACTGCGGCTAATATTCCAGATAGCGCGCATTCGTGTCACCGCTTAGAGGTGCTCGGCGGTATTATGGAGTCTGTTTGCCGCGAGCAGTTGCTTTCTTGGTTTGCAGCACGTCGAATAAATTAACAGGTAAAATTTTAGACTCTCTTCTGGGTGATGTTTAATCGAACTTGACCCTTTAGCTGAAATAATAGATCCGTAATTGCCCGATCGGGCTTTCGAGGCGGTTGACGGCTCTGCGTTAGTGCTGTCCGGTGGGCTGATGTTTTACCTGTTACAGATTATCTATGGCGGGTGCGATCGCTCGATCGGCACAATGCCAATAGCCAAAGTGTCCTGAGCCAAAAACTAAAGATTTGTCCAACAACTTACTTTAGACTTTATATCTCGATAAGGCAGCTTAATTGCTATGCGCCACACCGCCACGATCGCCGTTGAGTCCAGTAAATCCTCTCTAGTGAAGCCCATGCCTGCCAAGGTCGCCTCTAATACCTCTCGCGTTTCTCCTTGGTTAACCTCCTTGCTCTACCCGCTAGGTCACTATATTGTCCTGCCGTTTCATTTTGGCAAGATTGAGATAACCGGACAGGAGCACTTGCCGAAGGACGGGCCTGTCATCTTAGCCCCTACGCACCGTTCCCGGTGGGATGCTCTGATGATGCCCTATTCAACTGGACAGAAGGTGACTGGACGCGATTTGCGGTTTATGGTAACTGCTGATGAAGTGAAAGGACTGCAAGGTTGGTTCATCAGAAATTTGGGAGGGTTTCCTGTGGATCTCAAGCATCCGGCAATTGGCAGTCTTCGTTATGGGGTGGAACTTCTTCTCGACAAGGAGATGTTGGTGATTTTTCCCGAAGGGGGCATTTTTCAGGATGGCGAAGTTCACCCGATTAAGCCGGGATTGGCGCGTTTGGCAATTCAAGCAGAATTGAGCACACCGGGTTTGGGGGTGAAAATTGTACCGATGAGTATCCGCTATCGCCCGCGCATTCCTCAATGGGGTGCTCAGGTAAAAATTGCGATCGGTTCTCCGATTTCTGTGGCGGATTATGCCAATGGTGGCGGTGGTAAAAAAGAAGCACGATTGTTGACTGCCGATCTCGAAATGGCTCTTAAAAAGCTTGATGAAAGTTGAGAAGAAGGAAGTTAGGCAACGGATTCTGTAACGGATGTAACGGATGTAACGGATGTCAGGAAGAAGGAAGTTCGGCAACGGATTCTGTAACGGATGTAACGGATGTCAGGAAGAAGGAACAAGGAATTATGATATAATGTTTTGCGGTGCTGTGGAGAGATACAGCACTTAGTTTGCTGCTTTGTTATGTCTGTATTAAGTGTGAGCATTAATGGATTGTGCTTTGAACTTTAAGCCTGGTCAAATTGTCAGTTTAGAATGTGGAGATGCGTGCCTGCATTCCGAGGTGATCCAAGTGGTTGAGGCACGTCAAGTTTGTTGGGTGCGCCCTTTAATGTTAGTTGTATTACTGTCAGGGAAAGATTTATCTGAGCAATGGTTGGAAGAATACACTTTATCCGATTTGCGTGATGGCGCTGATTTACTGTGGCCGCTGAGTTTGTTTCGGGCGGCGGTGGATACTGAGGTAATTTCACTGTTGACTGAGTTGCACTCTCTGGACTCTGACAAAAAGGATGGTGCGATCGCATCTCGGCAACTTAGAGATTTTGTCGATCGAGTTTGGGAAGCTTTTCCCAGTGCTTTTCATTAATCACATATCAGGCGTTTTGTCTATTAGTCCGCCAGGGGTTGAAAACCCCTGTCTAATAGCTAAAGTCCTCTAGCATAGGACTGATACCCTCTTAATTCTTCAGTCCGCGTAGGCGGACTTTGTTTGTCTAGAAGCGATTTCAATCGCCGACTATTATGCCGACTCTTATACTAAAACACAGCGTGTGAAAGCTCTGCGGGGTTGAGATTATTGTGAATAACTTTACCGTCGCGGAACCAGACAACGCGGCGAGTTTGGCGCGCTACTTCGGGTTCGTGCGTTACCATGACAACTGTCATGCCGCTTTCGTTGAATTCGGTAAAAATATCCATTACTTCTTGAGTAGTTTTTGTATCCAATGCACCTGTAGGTTCATCAGCCAGCAGCAACACGGGACGGTTGACAATAGCCCTAGCAATGGCTACGCGCTGCTGCTGTCCTCCTGATAGTTGATTCGGTCTGTTTTGCAGGCGACTTTCCAGGCCTACTTTCGTTAAAGCATCTACTCCCCGTTCGCGTCTTTCTGCTGCGGGAATGCCAGCATAAACCATCGGTAACATGACATTTTCTAAGGCGGTCAATTGAGCCAAGAGGTGAAATTGTTGGAATACAAAACCTAATTTTAAATTGCGAATTCCGGCTAATTCTCCTTCGGGCATTTGGGCGACATCTACGCCGTCTAAGTAGTAACTGCCGCTCGTAGGTCGATCAAGACAGCCGATAATATTCATAGCTGTAGATTTGCCGGAACCCGATGCGCCCATAATCGAGCAATATTCTCCTTGTCTTACCGTCAAGCTGACTCCGTTTAAGGCGCGAACTTCCAGGTCGCCAATTCCGTAAACTTTTGTTACCTCTTCCAGACCGACAACAACGGGCTTTGAGAGGACTTGCGGGTCGAGGTCTTGGTATGTATCGGTTTGTAGTTCAGGCATTTTTTTTCTGTGCGATCGACACAACTAACTACTAACTTAACACTTCTTATCGGTTTTGGCGGCGGTCAGGGCGATCGTTTGGACGCTTATAGGACTTACGCACGGGCGGTCAGAAACCGGGTTTTTTCACTAAAATAATTCGTTATAGCCCACAAAAACGATAAAAAACCCGGTTTCTTTGGTCTTGATGCGTAAGCCCTAAATTAAACAATTTGTCGCTTAAATGCTCTCAGGATCGATGTTCAATTCGCGCAGTTTTGCTGCCAAACGTTCGGCTCTTTGAGCTTCTTGTTCGGCTCTTTGAGCTTCTTGTTCCGCTCTTTGAGCTTCTTGTTCTGCACGCTGGCGGTTTAATTCCCCCTGTTCCTCCAATTCCGAATATGAAAGAAACCTTTGTCCATCGGGTCGATATATTTCTAACCCAGCTTCGCCCAACTCAAATCGTACTCCCAATCTCGGACTTACCCAGCCCTCCATCGGCTCAATTAATTCTAAGTTTCGTTCTATTCTTTGCCAACCGCTCAAATCGTTGTTTTCGGGATCGTAAAGGTAATATTCATCGACTCCATAGCGATTGTAAAAGGAAAGTTTTTTGTACATCTTGGTTTGTCTGTCGTTGTGAGAGCGAATCTCAAAGGCAACTTGGGGAGCAATATTATCTTCGTTAAATTGCAGGTAGGAACGTCGATCGCCCTTTGATCTGCCAAATATTACCATGACATCGGGTGCTTGAGAAATGTCGGGTCTACCTTCAACTGGATACCACAGTAAATCGGCTGCTACAAACACGTTTGGGTCGTTTTTAAACAGCGATTCGCAACCTTCTTTGATTTTGACAATTAATTTGTATTGAATTGTGCTATCTGCCATTGGTTGACCGTCGCTGCATGGATAAATAATTTGTTCGGTCGTGACTTGCATGGTGGTTGTCTCCGAGAACTATTTGATATTAATTATACTATTTTTTGAAGTAGCATAATTTGTTGATATTTTTTTTGTTTAGATTATAGTCTCTCTAATTAATTTTGCCAATTGTTTCAGGGCAAAATTGCGGACTTGTTTATCTGGATCTTTGGCAAATCTATCGCGAAGTATTTCTAAAGTTTGTGGGCGATCGGAGTATTGCTTGACCATGATTTCAAGTGCTGCTTTTCTAGGATTATCTTGGAACTTAGACTGAAGTTCAAAAGAATCATTGATAGCTATATCGCACAACCATTGAAATATTGTTACGTCATTTTTCCACCCCCGTGCTAATTCTTGGACTGCTGCACATCGCACAGCCGAATTATCGTCAGATTGAGCGCATTGTTTGAGCCAAGGTAAGGTTTCGGGGTCATCTTTCCACCCCCGTACTAATTCTTGGACTGCTGTTTGTCGCACAGCCGAATTATCGTCAGATTGAGCGCATTGTTTGAGCCAAGGTAAGGTTTCGGGGTCATCTTTCCACCCCTGTGCTATTTCTTGGACTGCTGCACGTCGCACAGCCGAATTATCGTCAGATTGAGCGCATTGTTTGAGCCAAGGTAAGGTTTTTGGGTCATCTTTCCAAGTTGCGGCTACTGCTGCTAGTGCTTGAGTACGAATTTCCCTAACTAGATTGATATTTTTTGTATCACGAAAAGTATAGTCATTTAGGTCATACTTTGTTAACTCTTTTAAGCGTTCCAGCAATTGACTCTCAACCGCAGCAATCACCTTTCTATCCCTCACCTCATCCAAACACTTCGCGGCCAAAAACAGATTGCGGAACTTTTGGGCTTCCCCATCCTGCCACATCAGAAACTCAATCAATTCTCCTGTGAACCGTCCATCAATCAATCCCGCAATCAAGCACAAAACTTCCTGCCACGATTCATCATCCCAGTGCTTGCCAAAAATCTCTATTTTCAACTCATTTAAAGAAAGTTGGCGCGTTTTTTCAAATCGATATACAACCTCCGACGCACAGAAATATTCCAAAAAAGTTCGATGCACAAACCCATAACTATCCGCCCCCAAAAAACATAAAATAAAGTTGCGAGTTCGCAGTTGGTTAATTATCAATTTTGCCCGCTCTTTCGGTCGATCGAAATCTTTATTCTTCAGATATCCTGTCAGGGTATTCTCCAAATCTTCCGCACTAATAATATTGCCAGCCAACCCTTCAGGTGCTGCTTGCATTTTGTAAGCGACTCGCCGCAGCATTTCTTGCTTATCTTTAGCATCAATAGTTTTCGGATCGAGCCTGCTATCCTCTACTAAAGACCTTTCCACATCCCATTGATAAAGCAACACCCGCGAAGCTTGATTGTAAAGTTCCGCCCTGTCTCTCGGCAATTCTTGGCCGCGATTCAAAATCGCCATAATCGTCAACAATAACGGATTACCCGCTAAATCTCGAATCGTTGATGAATACGCTAGTGCTCTTTTCATGCGCTCACTAATCCGCACTTTTTCCCCAGTATCAGTAAAAGTTAATTCGTGCCAGCGACGAACAAAATCCTGAATTTGTTCCGCATTCAAATCTTGGAGAATAAAGTGATGAAACTCTGCATCTTGTAACCGTTGAGGTTTGTAACCAATAATCCGAGACGTGACAATCACTCGCACGCGCGGATACTCATTGGTAAACCGATGAATCGCCGTAATTACATCTTCTCGTTTCCCGGGATCGAAAATTTCATCTAACCCGTCGAACATCACCACAGCCTCGCCTGCTTTTAACTGTTCCTGCAATTGATGCTGATTCAAGTGACATATTGAACCCGGACTTTGATGGAAAAATTCGAGGAAATTTTTGCAATGTCCTGATTCCCCGCTGCGAATGTAAGTTCGCAATTCTATTAGCAGGGGAATCGGCAGAGATGTCACGCTATTTAAGGGCGAGATCGCCCAGGTTAATGCTAAATATTGTAACAGAGTAGACTTGCCAGAACCCGGATCGCCTAAAATAACAAGGTAGGGATACTTTTGCTTATCGTTGATAACATCTAACACCGATACTATCGGCTGAGAAAAATAACCGCGCCGATATGTCTCTAAATTTTCTAGATCGATCGCGTCTAATTGATTGCTGTCTTGCAGCCGCCGTTGATGTTCTTTAGGAATTTCGTAAGCTTGGGGCAGAAATGATTCGTAAATCGATCGCACATCTTGGAAAATAAAGATTTGCCAAACCTTCAACTTTTCCCGATAATCGTAGGTATTGGGATCGACGCTGCTTAAATTGAGATTGCTGTAACGCTCGCACAGAGCTTCTTGATATTGCCTCAAGTCAAATTCCGGGATAATCCCCGCCGTTTCTTGAGTATTTTTCTGAATGCTATCCAGATTTTGAGCATTCAAGATATCGCGCAAGTCTTTTGAGTCAAAGAGAATTTCTTGAACTTCTGCGAGATACTGATTGGCGATGGTTTGCCACTTAAATCTTGGCGGTAAAGAAGTTAAATCTAGTTGACTCCAGGTTTGTTCGAGAAGTTCTGCATCGAGAGATTCGCGATCTCGCGATCGGGAGCATCCCGGTTTTGCGCTTTTGAGCATCAAACGGATATTGATCCGTTAAGGTAGGCGCACCGAAGCTTAAG
>NZ_JAUBQW010000151.1:0-14360 GCF_036701485.1 Microcoleus sp. Pol11C3
TTAAGGCTTTGACCAATTATCATTGGTTGACTTATTGATGATTTGTTGTAGACCTTTGTCAACCGGATTCCGTATGATTTTTTTACCTTACCATTCTCTCAAACCTTTGTCCTGTTTAGACTAGAGGTGCCTTGTCACCCGCTAAGCAAATCCAGTTTGTTGATACTTTCCGACATTCGGGCAGGGGTTTCAACCCCTGCCTCAAAGCTAAATTCGGTTTTAACCGACTACAAAATGTGATGAAAATGCAATTAATTGTAGTCCTCTCTTAGAGGAGTTTCGCTGTGAGACAGGGGTTTTCAACCCCTGTGTGACTTGAAGTCAAACGAGAGATTCGATCGCAAATATGAATACTGCTGAACCTTCATTAACTAAAACCGAATTAAGAAAATCGCTCCTCAACACCCGCAAATCCCTCTCAACACAAGAATGGAGACAAAAGAGCGATCGCCTCTGCAACCGCCTGCAAAACTCGCCCCTATTCACCCAAGCAAAAACAATCCTCGCCTACTTCAGTAGTCGCCAAGAACCAGATTTAAGTCCCCTATTTGTAACTCCCTGCAAATGGGGATTTCCCCGCTGTGTCGGCAAAGAGCTATCCTGGCACCTCTGGCAGCCCGGAGATGCTTTACATACTGGAGCTTATGGCATACTCGAACCCCTGCCGGATGCTCCTAAAATAGATTACTCAGAAGTAGATTTAATGCTCGTACCCGCTGTAGGCTGCGATGTTCGCGGCTATCGGTTGGGCTACGGCGGCGGCTATTACGATCGAATGCTCAGTTTAGCTGAGTGGGAATCAAAAATTGCGATCGGCATTATCTTTGAATTTGCCTTGAGCCCCCAACTACCAGTTGACTCCTGGGACAAACCGCTGCACGGAATTTGCACGGAAAGCGATTTGACAATCGTACAGCAAAAATCAAGAAGGTCGATCGAGCAATAAATTTTCAGAAATTATCCCTAGATCCGTGTTTATATATATTCTATTTAGGACTTGCACAAGTCTTTTTGAATCTAGAATCTAAAACCTAAAATCTAAAATACTATGGCCCAGCGCTACGTTCGAGTAAAAACAACACAAGGACACATCCATTACGGTTTACTGCAACTGAGCCACAGCGTTCAAGTATTTGATGCACCGCCCTGGTTAAAGGGACAACCAACCGATTTGGAACTTTCACCTGATACTTACCAAATTCTCGCCCCGTGCTCTCCCTCAAAAATTGTAGCCGTAGGTAAAAATTATGTCGATCACGCCGCCGAGATGGGAACCCCAGTACCCGAAGAACCCCTGTTGTTTTTCAAGCCTCCGAGTGCTGTCATCCCTGCAGGTGCAGCGATTCGCTATCCGCAGCAGTCGGAAAGGGTAGACTACGAGGGAGAATTGGCCCTGGTAATTGGCGAACATTGTAGCAACTGTACTCCCGAACAAGCACACAGCAAAATTTGGGGCTATACTATCGCCAACGACGTAACAGCTAGAGATTTGCAAAAGCGGGACAACCAGTGGGCGAGGGCTAAAGGGTTCGATACTTTTTGTCCCTTGGGGCCTTGGATTGTCCGCGAACTGAGTCCTGCTGCACAATTGCAGACTTTTGTCAATGAGAGCGAGCGACCGGTACAGTCATCCCAGATCGATCGCATGGTATTTTCCCCAGACTTTCTCGTCTCCTACATCAGTCAAATAATGACCCTAATTCCCGGCGATGTGATACTCACGGGAACTCCGCAAGGAGTGGGGCCGCTACAAATAGGCGATCGAGTCCGCATCGAAATTGAAGGCATCGGCAGTCTTGAAAATACAGTAGTTATTAGTAATGGATAATTGGTAATTGCTAATTATCACCAACAACTGTCAACTGTCAACTGTCAACTGCCAACTGCCAATTGACTAACGAACCTGCATATAAACAGCATCCGAAAGCGGAGGAATCTCTGCATAGCGTCCCAAAAGCGACTGCACGACTGCATAGACAAATGCAGCAAAAGCGCCCAAAAACACCATGTTATACAGAGTTTCCGCAATAAATGCGACTTGGACGCCTTTAGAAAAAATCGGCAAAACTAGACCGCACAGCATCAAAACAATGTCTAAAAGAATCGCCTGCATCGCATTAAAACGAATGAAGTGACTGATGTTTTCGTTTCTAACTACTCCTAAATACAGCGCAAAGAAGATAATCAAGCTCGCAAAGGGCAAACTATAAATTTGCATCAATGGAGCTAGCGGTATCAACAACAGTTGCAGGACAGGAAACTGTGTAAACAGAAACCTGCCAAAGGCAAGCCCGTCAACCAACGGGAGCAAATAAGGCAAAGAAGCAAAAATCCGGTCTGGAACAGTTGTAGATCCGCGCCAAGTCATAATGAACTCTCCTGAGTCGATCGATTAACTATGAATTCCATTAAACTCAGGATAACGCAGCAGCAGGGTTTGTGTTTCAACTCTGCCGGAACTTGCTTTTCACTCAGCAGGGAGCAGCCTCAACTACCAACGGCCGGCTTTCTTATTTAATATTGGCAATGACGAAGCCCATTTGACACTCGTACCGATCGGGCAAATTTTCCGTAGGTTTAGCAACTGGATGACCGCAGCGAAGCTCTCCACCGCTCCAGCGCGGTTGGCCAGTGCGATCGGCCAGCAAACAACCTTGGCAAACACACTGAGGGGCAAGCATCTGATTTTCCATTAAAATGACTAACATTTGATACCTCCGGCAGGTTTCACACCAGTAATTTCATTGTATGTCAGGAGTTAGGGACAAACCGCTTAACCTGAACACAACGTAATATTTATGTCAATGGTGCGAAATCCGTAGTACGGTATAAGATCCCCAATTCCCAATCCCAAAATTGTCAAGAGGTTGATTATTGTGACGGACACTAACTTAGAATTCCTTTCCAAAACCGATCCGCTCATTGCCGATTTAATCGGGCAAGAGCTCCAGCGGCAACGAGACCACCTAGAACTCATCGCCAGCGAAAACTTTACCTCCGCAGCGGTAATGGCAGCTCAAGGCTCAGTGCTGACCAATAAATACGCCGAAGGACTGCCAGCGAAACGGTACTACGGCGGCTGCGAATTTATTGACGGCATCGAGCAAATTGCGATCGATCGCGCCAAACAGCTATTTGGAGCCGCTCACGCCAACGTCCAGCCCCACTCCGGCGCTCAAGCCAACTTTGCAGTATTTTTGAGCTTGCTGGAACCCGGAGACGGAATTATGGGCATGGATTTGTCCCACGGCGGACACTTGACCCACGGTTCGCCGGTCAACGTATCCGGCAAATGGTTCAAAGCTTTTCACTACGGCGTTAGCCAAGAAACAGAACAGCTTGACTATGACGAAATTTTGGCACTTGCCAAAGAAAACCGACCGAAATTGCTAATTTGTGGCTATTCAGCATATTCGCGAATTATCGACTTTGAGAAGTTTAGAGCGATCGCTGACGAAATCGGAGCCTACCTGCTCGCGGACATCGCCCACATCGCCGGGTTAGTCGCCACAGGGCATCACCCCAACCCCCTCCCCCACTGTCACGCAGTCACCACAACAACTCACAAAACCCTGCGCGGCCCCCGTGGTGGCTTGATTATGACTAATGACCCGGAATTAGGTAAAAAGTTTGACAAAGCAGTGTTCCCCGGCACTCAAGGCGGCCCCTTAGAACACGTCATTGCTGGCAAAGCAGTAGCTTTCGGCGAAGCATTAAAGCCTGAATTTAAAACTTATTCGGGTCAAGTAATTGAAAATGCACGCGCATTAGCTGCACAGTTGCAGCAGCGGGGCTTAAAACTCGTTTCCGGCGGCACGGACAATCACTTAATGCTAGTTGATTTGCGATCGGTAAACATGACAGGCAAGCTAGCGGACCAATTAGTCAGCGGTGTGAATATTACTGCTAATAAAAATACCGTGCCTTTCGATCCGGCATCGCCATTTGTCACCAGCGGTTTGAGACTCGGTTCGCCGGCTATGACCACCAGGGGAATGGGAACACCAGAATTTACCGAGATTGGCAATATTATTGCCGATCGCCTGCTAAATCCAGATGATGAAAGCGTCGCAGCCGAATGTGTGCGACGAGTTGCGGCACTGTGCGATCGCTTCCCCTTATATCCCCACTTGTACTTGAAAGTGCCGGCATTAGCTTAATTTTCCTGATCGGCAATGGGGAATTGGTAGTTGGAAGTGTACGGGTAAAAGGGTAAAAGAGCAGGAAAAGATTGATAGTTGCCGGTAGCGATATTGACAAGCGGTTTTCACCAAAAATATCGATCGCCCATACGGTTTTTAGTAAAGATATTTGTCGGGCGGGGCTGGTTTGACTAACGGTATTTGTCGGTTGCGAAAAATACCGCTCAACTGGGCCCGCTCGCCAAATATCGACTTTTTTGCTCGCGAAAGAGTCGATATTTCAAATCGTTAATTCGAGAGTTATGAATGAAAAACCTGACAATTCGCCCCAGGGCAACTGCCATTGCGGCAAATCTCCGACTCCCAAACCCCCAGTCGCTCTTAAAGATGTTTCCTTGTTATAAGCCATCTGAAATGTAGTAGACTCTGCCTGACAGCCTAATTGCCCCGCACTATTTAAAATTGATTTCAGATGCCGTATCAGTATCTGTACCACATACTCGCTTTCCTGGTTTCTGCGATCATCGTCCTCTGGAGTACGCCAATAGTCAAAAAAATTGGTCTCAAAAGCGGGCGAGTCGATCGGCCAGGCGAGCGAAAAGTCCACAAGCGCCCGATGGTGCGCTTGGGAGGAGTTTCCATCTTTCTCGGCACTCTCACTGCCCTCTTATTTGTCTGGCTCTCTGGAGGCTTCCTCGATGCTAACGGACAAGTTCTCAATCCCAAAGACGAATACGAAATTTGGGGAGTCACCCTCGGCGGCATCGGATTCTTCCTCATCGGTTTAGCAGATGATCTATTTTCGCTCTCGGCCGTAAAACGGTTGCTCATGCAAATTGGCGTATCCAGCATCGTTTGGATGGCAGGCGTACAAATTGAGTTTCTCACAGTTCCCTCCTTGGGACTGACAAATATTGGCTGGCTGAGCTTGCCAATTACCGTGATTTGGCTCGTCGGGATGGCGAATGCCATCAACTGGATTGACGGTTTGGACGGTTTAGCTGCCGGAGTTTCAGGGATTGCAGCAGTTGTAATGCTGATTGTCAGTCTGGCGATGCACCAACCGGCGGCAGCCCTGATTGCAGCGGCTTTGGCTGGCGGCGCCTTGGGATTTCTGCGCTACAACTTCAATCCGGCTCAAATCTTTATGGGAGATGGCGGGGCTTATTTTATCGGGTTTACTCTCGCTGGAGTGGGAGTAATTGGGTTAGTTAAAACTACGGCTGTTACTTCTGTGTTACTGCCATATTTAATTTTAGCTGTACCGATTTTAGATATGTCGGCGGTGATTCTCGATCGACTTCGCAACGGCAAGTCACCGTTTATTGCTGACAAGCGCCACCTCCACCACCGACTTCTAGAAGCTGGACTATCCCATCGATTTGCCGTTTTATTTATTTACTCGCTGACACTGTGGGTGGGAAGTTTAGCCCTAGCTTTTTCGCTTCCGAGCGGCGTAATTTACGCTATGGGTGCAACAAGTTTGCTGGGATATGCTAGCTGGAAAGTTTGGAGACACGCTCGATAGTTAGTTGACTGTTGACTGTTGACTGTTGTCATTCCCCAATCTAAAATCCCAACTCTAAAATCTAAAATCTAAAATCGAATAATGGTTGCTGAAATTATTTGTGTTGGCACTGAATTGCTGTTAGGCGATATTCTTAATAGCAATGCCCAGTTTTTAGCCAAAGAATTAGCGAGTCTGGGAATCCCTCACTACTATCAAACAGTGGTGGGGGACAATCCAGAACGTATCAAACAAGTGTTAGAAATCGCCGTCAGTCGATCGCAGCTTTTGCTCTTCACCGGAGGCCTGGGCCCCACACCCGACGATCTGACAGTCGAAACGATAGCCGATTTTTTTGGGGTTCCTCTCATCGAAAAGCCGGAAATTATCGCAGATATCGAATACAAATTTGCCCAGCGGGGACGCACCATGAGTCCCAGCAACCGCAAACAAGCTTTAATTCCAGAAGGTGCGGACATTCTGCCGAACCGCAGCGGTTCGGCACCGGGGATTATTTGGCAGCCGGTTTCTAACGTGACAGTAATGACATTTCCCGGCGTACCGGCGGAAATGCACTTGATGTGGCAAGAAACTGCCGTTCCTTACCTGAAAAATCGCGGCTGGTGCAGCGCCACTATTTACAGCCGCACATTGAAATTTTGGGGCATTGCTGAGTCGGCATTGGCGGAAAAAGTAGATAGTTTTCTCAATTTAACTAATCCTACTGTGGCTCCCTACGCCAATAACGGCGAAGTCAAACTGCGGATTTCGGCCCGGGCGGAGTCGTCCGTGGCTGCGAAAAACTTGATTGAGCCGATCGAACAACAATTGCGGCAAATTGCCGGCTCGGACTGTTACGGTGCTGATAGCGATACCCTGGCTTCGACTGTCGGCCAATTGTTGCTCGATGCGGGGCAAACTCTTAGCGTGGCTGAATCCTGCACCGGAGGTGGATTGGGGGCGATGCTGACTGGTGTTCCCGGCAGTTCTTGCTACTTTTTAGGCGGGATTATTTCTTACGACAATCGAATTAAGGAAGGATTATTAGGTGTTAATCCGCAAGATTTAGCCGAATTTGGGGCAGTCAGCCACCAAGTGGCAAAACAAATGGCTGCGGGAGTTCGCGCCAGCCTCAATACAAATTGGGGATTGAGCATTACAGGCATCGCCGGGCCCGCAGGCGGCACAGATGCTAAACCTGTCGGACTGGTTTATGTTGGTTTAGCGGGCCCCCACGGATCCGCAGAAAGTTTTGAATACCGCTTTGGCGATGCCAGAGGCCGCGATTGGATTCGGAATCTGAGTAGCTGTACGGCGCTCGATCGGCTCCGCCGTAAATTATTGTTGACCAAACCGTAGAAAAAATCCTACGATTGGTCAATTGTCAACAGTCAACCGTAAGCTTAAGCTTTATTTAACACTCTCTACTCCGATATAATTCGGCAATTTTCCTTTTGCCTCTTGATTATCTGTAAAGATTCGTTATGATAATAAGATAGGACTGATTGGCCAATATACTGACTCTCTCCATTGCTCAAAATAACCAGCAAGCGAGAAAGCAAGTTTGACCTTTGGTTTCAAAGTCGTGCTTGCTTGTTTTCAGATATTTAGCCGTCGGTTTAGCAATCTAGACTATAAAAAAAGGAGCTATCCGTTCAATGGAAGACATTGAAAAGGTGCTGGAACAAATTAAAGAATGGGTTCGCAAGCTGATAGAAGGACTGCTGAGTCCCGAATCTGAACCGGAACTCGAACCGATTCGTATTCCTGTCAACCAACCTAGGAATCGCCGGTAGTCGGCCCTGGGTTTGAGCTTTGAGCTTTGAGCTTTGAGGTTGTAGACAGGTTCTAAATCCTAAGTCTAAACTCTCATAATTTTTGTTGCGCGGGAATTTTAAAAATTGTTAAATATCCTGGTACTTCACGGCCCTAATCTGAATCTATTGGGTCAGCGAGAACCTGGAGTTTATGGTTCTGCAACTTTAAATGATATCAACAAGTTGCTAGAACGAGAAGCGCAAGCCCTCCAGGTGCAAGTCTCTATTCAGCAGTCGAATCATGAAGGGGTATTGGTGGATGCAATTCACTCGATGTTAGGGCAGCACCAAGGCTTATTGATTAATGCTGGAGCTTATACTCATACGAGTGTGGCAATTAGAGACGCGATCGCCGCGGTGAATATCCCTGCGGTAGAAGTTCATCTGAGCAATATTTACCGGCGGGAAGCTTTTCGGCATCACTCGTTTATCGCAGCAGTGGCGATCGGGCAAATCAGCGGTTTTGGCTCAGAAAGTTATCGGCTGGGGTTGCAAGCTCTAGTGAGTTACCTGATTAAAAATTAAAAATTTACCGATTATAGCGATCGGATGAGGGCAGGTTTTAGATGGAAAACCAGCCCTTATATGTTTGGGTTGAATTCAAATTAATCACAAGACTTAGGCAAAGAAGCAAACCAGGAAGAATTCTAAATTACCACTTACCAATTACCAATTACTAACCACTTGAGTTAAATTCAAATGCGGCATTCCCTGTTGAGCAAGTTTCAAGGAACCATCCTGGGGGCAGTTTTAGGAGACTTTATAGGCCTGCAATACCAGAGGCAACTCGGGGGTATTTCTCCACAAACAGAAGACTTGCAGCCGATTTTACAACTGACGAAACACCAACAATTGACCCTAAGAGGGGCAACATTGGCGTTGAATTCTCTCAACAGTAAAATCCCAACTGGCAAAGACTCATCTGCATCCGGGAGACTTGCGGTAGCGTGTGCTCAAAGTTTAATTCGGTGTAGGGGTTTAGATTTAAAAGATTGGCGCCATACTTGGGAAGCATTTGCCAAGTCGGAAATCTACCATCCCGGCAACAGTGAGTTTCAAACCCTGCTTAACCCTGGTGAAGCTGCCGTTGCTGCGCTGCCATCCGCGATGTTTTTTCACGAAAATAAAGCCAAGCTGCGAGAAAAAATCATGCTGGCGATAGAGGTTTGGCACAACGAAAACCAGCCAGAATGGGAAACAGCAATTTTAGCAGTAGCATATACGATCGCCCGAGCGCTCAAAGAAAGACTTGACCCCGCGACAGCGATCGAGCAAACACTTGTTTACCTGAAAACAGATAATGCCTTAACAGAGCTGCTGCTGCAAGTGCAAATACTACTAGAAAAGGGAGCCGATTTAGAAACAGCCACCACTCATCTGTGCAAAACCGCCACAGCTTTGCGAGAAAGACAGGGCGAAGGCGAGAAAAAATTACAAACCGAGTCAATTGTCAACCCAGGAAATTTGATTCCCATTGCCTTAGCTTTCTACTGCTTTTTGAACACCCCAGAAGACTTGCGCTTGTCAGTGGTGCGTGCTGCCCGCTGTGGCATAGCTGGACAAATAACCTGTGCTTTGACGGGAGCTTTGTCTGGAGCCTATAACGGCGTTGCTGCGATTCCTGTAGAATGGCGACAGGTATCTTTGGCTGAGGTTAAATCCCAGCAGCTAGCCGAGGGCCGAGAACCCTCGCTCTGGAGAACTGGCAGCGATGCAAAAATTGTAGAGTTAGCAAATAACCTGTTTGCTGTTTGGGCGGGAGTTTACAGACCCGATGCCGGACTTAATTCCGCAGCGCTAGCCCGATCGGTGGCTGCACCTTATGTCATTAGACCTCGTAAAATATAAATTTTTGAGCTTTTAATAGGGAGGGGAAAGCATAAATTAGCAATGAGAAATTAGCAATTAGCAATTAACAAGTCAAAAACGCAAGCCGAAGGAGAGCAACAATTAAAGATTAAAAACTAAAAAATTAAATCGGACGCGCTTGCCCCAAAACACCAGGTTTTTACGAGAATATGGGGTTGGGAAACGAAGAATCTACGGAGAAACAGGGTTTTTAGCCCTCACGGCCGAGTTTTGTTCAAGATGGACAAGGGAAGCAAAGAAGCTGCTTGCGTTGTCGGCCACAGTCAGGAAAACAGTCAGGAAAACAGTCAGGAACCCAACGGCTGGCGATAGTCAGGCAAAGTAGCCTGGGGGTTTGAATATTCAGCCAGGGTAGTTCGGATAAACTCAATCAAGATGCACCGTCAGAATTTCTGACAAAGCTGCTGGATAACAGTGATATATCTTCGACACAAATGAATACGCTCTCCTCATTGATGCGGCAGATTGAGCAGCTAGGGGCTGCGCGCTCACTGCGCCAACACATTGCTAAAGTGCAAAATGGCAGCAGCAAAGCAGATACCACCTCACGCGCTGGCGGGCCTCTCCTGAGCCGTTTGTCGCACCCGAAATGGCTTCTGCCCGAGAATTTTACTACTAGATTTACAAGTAAAACCTCCAAATCAAGCCTCAAAAATCAAGCTCGTTCCCCTATGTTGGCGATCGTAGCGGTAGTTTCCCTAAGCAGCACTCTGGGCCACCGCTTCTACAACCAGCCAAAACTGGATGTGGGGACGAAAGCTCCTCAGACGATTAAGGCTCCTGCTACGGCTAGCATCCCCGATTACAAAACTACTGAAGAACAGCGGAAAGCAGCGCGGATCGGGGCTGTAGCGATATTAATGCTGGATTCTGCGGTCGATCGACAAATTTATCATGAATTGCAACAATTTTTGCAGCAGGGAAGCGAGCTGCGGGAGGCGGTAGGCCCGTTTCCGTTTGTGAGTCCCTCGGCGCTCTCAAATGCTGCTCAGGTTTACTTGCGGGGCTGTCCTGAGTGGGAGTGGCGATCTATTGTGGCGCAAGCGGGTGACAAAAGTGCAACTTCCGAGCGATTAAGTTTGGATTCCCCCGCAATTGCTGCGGCAACAGATAACAAGTCTCAGCAAGATGCTATCGCTCAACTGCAAGCTTACAGCCGTGAGGTTCGGGCAGCAGATTTTCAAAGCCTGACAGGCAGTATTTCCTCTGCTCGCCGGCGCTATCTCAATGCTGTGGAGGCGCTGGGAAAACCGTCGGTTTTGGGGTTCCCACAGATTTACGATACTTCGCTGTTTGATTTGTCGGATGCAGCTTGGCAGAAAACCCAAACCGGTATGAGTCGGGCTGCAAAAAGGATGGTGGCTCAAGGTATCCCGCAGGGGTTGCCAAAAGAGATTTTGAAAGAAGCCGTGAAGCTGCAAGTGGCTGATGAAGTGCCGTTAGAGTCCCAAGCTTTGGCGGTGGAGGGTTTAACAGCGATTTTGCAGCCAAATCTGGTGAGAGATCGCGAGGAAACCAAACAGCTAGCTGAATTAGCGGCGCAAAAGGTGAAACCGGTGATGATCGCAGTAGATCAGGGCGAGATAATTGTTGCACAAGGACAAGATATTTCGCAGCAAGATTTCGTGTTGCTGGACTATTTTGGTTTAAGCCGGCGGGGGGTGAATTGGCTGGGGCTGGCGGGTTTTGTTTGTTTAGTGGGCGGGGCAATTGCGATCGTACTGCTGGTGGAAAGACACTACCGTTTGCGCCGGAGAGATCATTTGCTGTTGCTGCTGCTGACTTTGAGCGCGCCGGTGCTGGTTAGTTTGGGGCTGCCTTGGACGAGTTTGCCTGCGATCGGGATTTTAGCGGGCGGCTTCTACGGTTCGGCGGTAGGAGTGACTGTGGTGGGGCTGCTGTCGGTGCTGCTGCCCGTTGGCTTAAATGTGGAGTTGATTCATTTAGTCGCTAGCGGGGCGGGGGGATTGCTGGGCGCTTTTATGGCCGGGCGGCTGCGATCGCGCGAGGAATTGGCTCTTTTGGGCTTGGCTCTTGGGTTGACTCAGGGTACGGTTTATCTGGTGGGGACTTTGATTGCCAGCGCGGCTGCCGGTGCTATTTGGTACGTCGTGCTCGGTACGGTGGGCGCCCAAAGTTTGGCTGGTTTGGCTTGGAGCGTTGTGGCGATCGGCATCAGCCCTTATTTGGAACACGTTTTTGACTTGATTACGCCGATTCGGCTGGCGGAACTTGCCAATCCCAACCGCCCGCTGTTGAAGAAATTGGCTGCCGAGGCTCCGGGGACTTTTCAGCACACGCTGTTTGTGGCGAGTTTGGCGGAGGCTGCGGCCCGGGAACTCGGCTGCAATGTTGAGCTGGTCAGAGCTGGCACATTATACCACGATATTGGAAAAATGCACGATCCGCTAGGATTTTGTGAAAATCAAATGGGCGGGGGTAACAAACACGATGAAATTAATGACCCTTGGGCGAGCGCGGAGATTATTAAAAAGCACGTTAGCGAGGGCTTGGTTATGGCGCGGAAGCATCGATTGCCGAAGGCAATTCAGGCGTTTATTCCCGAGCACCAAGGTACAATGTTAATTGCTTATTTCTATCACCAAGCGCAGCAAATTGCTGCGAAAGAACAAGAAGATTTAAAGATGGCTTTGGCAGATACGGATGGTTCACAGTTAACAATGTTAAAAATCCAAAGTCGGGAAGTGAGGGAGGAGGATTTTCGCTACGATGGGCCAATTCCGCAGTCGCGGGAAACGGGGATTTTGATGTTGGCGGATTCTTGCGAGGCTGCTTTGCGATCGCTCAAGGATGCTACTCACGAGGAAGCTTTGAATATGGTTAATCGGATTTTGAGGGCTCGCTGGCAGGATAATCAGTTGATTGATTCGGGTTTGACGCGGGAGGATATGTCTCTAATTGCGGAGATTTTTGTGCGGGTTTGGGAACAGTTCAATCACAAGCGGATTGCTTATCCTAGCGCCGTTTTTACTCCCAGGTAGGAGGAAATTTTGAGTTAGGAAAAATAAGCTCGCATTTCAGTGGTAAATGAGATTTCATTGCGATTTGCCCCGCAAATAGCCATGCACTTCAGCATGGTTGCTGACAATTACCACAGGTTGTTTGATTCCTCAAAATTCCGAAGAGTCGATATCTCTTTCGCCTGCTAGGTGCGACGCAATTTTTGCCAGTCTTGGGCATCGATCGCATTTGCAAAAGCGATGAGAGTATCTATCACCTACAACCGCAGCGCGATCAATAATCCAGTGGATCTATGGCAGTTCGTACAGAAAAAATAAATTTTGTGAGTTGTGAGTTCAAAAGATTTTAATGTTTAACCGCAGATGAACGCGGATAAACGCCGATTTTTTGTGTTGATTCTATCCCTTGACTCCAGCAGCAGTTTCTGTTGGCACAATGTATTTTTGCAAGAGCAAAAAGAGTCCTAAAACTGGAACAATAGAAATAATAGAACCCGCCGCAACTAAACGCCAATCTAATGAAAATGTCCCGGCTAAATTGGCTACGCCTAAAGGTAAAGTGTAATATTCCGGTCTGTCTAAAACTAGCAGCGGCCACAGAAAGTCGCTCCAAGAACCGATAAATACGAAAATTCCTAGAGTGACTAAAGCTGGCTTAATTGCCGGAATCATGACGTGCCACCAAATGCCTAATTCACTGCAGCCGTCGATGCGGGCAGCTTCTTCGAGTTCTTTGGGAACTGCTAGGAATGCTTGTCGTAATAAAAATATGCCGAAGGCTGAGGCTAGTCCGGGAAAGATTACGCCTAAATAACTATTTTTTAGTCCGAGTTGTACTGTCAATATGTATAGGGGAATCATGACTATTTGGAAGGGAATCATGATTGTGGAAATGATCGTGATTAAGATGGCTTCGCGACCGCGAAAGTTGAGTCTGGCTAAGGGGTAAGCGGCGAGGGCGCAAAAGAAAACGTTGATGCTAACTGTGAGGCCGGCAATCAGGGTGCTGTTGAACAGGTAGCGGCCGAAGGGGTTGGTTTGCCAAACTTTGATAAAGTTTTCGAGGGTTGGCTGTTGTGGCCACAGTTGCGGGGGAAATTGAAAGATGTTTTCGTTGGGGGATTTGAGGGAGGTACTGAGCAGCCACAGCAGGGGAAACAGCATTAAAAGTGCGATCGCGCTCATCATGCTGTACGTCCACAGGGTGCTCCACGGCGAGGGAGTGTGGTTTGGGGAATTTGGTTTTTTAGTTTTGAGATTGTTCATTGTTGGGATATGATAATAAGTCCTTGCTTCGTGAGAAGCCTTGTTGTCCATAAGGGGATTATTGCCATGAAACCGTTTATTTACGAAACTATGTACATTCTGCGCCCTGATTTGGGTGAGGAAATGACAGACCAGGCGATCGCTAAATATCAAACTATTTTGCGCGATCAAGGTGCTGAAAGCGTCGAAACTCAGCATCGTGGAAAGCGCCGTTTGGCTTACGAAATCGGCAAGCACCGGGACGGAGTATACGTTCAAATGAACTATACAGCTCCGGGCGCTGCAATTTTTACCCTGGAGCGCGCGATGCGTCTGAGCGAAGAAGTGATTCGCTATTTGACAATCAAGCAAGATGTGCCAGATGCACCTGAAGTGGAAGCTGAAGCTGAAGTCGCCGAGTAGTCTTCGTGTCAACTTAACGTCTTATGTAGTACCAGTTTACTATTTGACGATTAGGGCCGCTTATTCCCCGGCACGCCTTTCTTAAGGGCTACCCTGTACACACAACTTGAAAAACTAACGTCAGAGCCTTTAGCTCCCCCTGGCATCCTCGTGAAAAAGAGGCTAGGGGGGTCTGTGGAATTATGGTACAGCATGGTTTCTTAAGGGCGGGACTTGATGTTAATTGAAATTATAGGTGAATGGGCGATTGTTTTTCTAGGGGAGGACGATCGCTCTTTTTTGTGGGCAGGCTGCTGAGGCTTATAGTCATTTCAAATAAGTATGAGACACTATTCATGCACAATAAGCACGAATAATTTCATCAAGAGATGTGCCA
>NZ_JAUBQW010000152.1:0-14166 GCF_036701485.1 Microcoleus sp. Pol11C3
CTTTCTGACTGGCAGTACGAGTATTTTTTAGTTGTTTTTCTAAAAATTCTACACTTTCTTCAATTGTGATTTTTAAATTACGAGCCATAAAACGCACCATACACGCTATCTCTATATTATATGCAGCTTCACATAAAATTGGTATTAAGCATTTAAGTGAAGTGCGATCGCCCTTTACCATTGTCATATTTTTTGGATGGGAAGGGCGATCGAGGTTTCTATGAGATTCCTAGTCTATCCGTAACATATTCGCGATCGTGACATTATGCAGTTTGATGAACCATCGTTTTCGCAGTAATTTGGCTGACAATCAAGTTCGCGCTTCAAGTCATCTATTATCTGTTGCTGGTCTTTAATAGTTTCATCCTTTGCTTCGTTTTCCTCAAGCAGACTGCGGTGCGACTCCGCCAAAGCCCGGTGCGACTCCGCCAAAGCCCGGTACGACTTCGCCAAAGCAGAGAGAGCGATCTTAGCCCGCCGAAGGTTGGCAAACAATTGTCCGTCTTGTGGGTTACAGTTGTGGAACATATATTTCAAAGTAGTTGGGTTTACTTGTGTTGGTTTGACCTCTTAACTTCACACCAACTGAGCTACCTAGCGAAAGCGAGGGCACTGTCTGAATTTGTACTTCAGGCGGGCCTTTTCCGTTTTTAGTGACTGGGTATCCTCATCAATAATTATATATCAGTGTTTAGACTTGTAGCTAGCATGACTTGACATTTTTTCGGTCGTGGGCTATCCTGTTAACAGGAACAGCAAACTGGTTGCCCTACTCTGGGCAAACAACGCTCCCTATTAGGGATTGAAATATGCTTGCTACAAGTCAAGTTTGCTATTCCAAGCCCTCCTATTTAAACTCCATGTTTTTTAGGAGGGTAAATCCCTATCAGGGAAACTTAATAGAACGTTTACTTTAAAAGTATTGTTGACTATGATTGGGGCTTTGCGAAACCAGGGAAATAGATTACTCACTTCAGGATAGTACGGGCTTGTTCGCCCCTCTCTCCCATGTCCTCTGCGTCAAGAGCGATCGCCCAAAACATCCTCTTTCATTGTGGTACGGGCGTCTCGCCCGTACATGATTTGTGGTACGGGTGTCTCGCCCGTACATTATCTGCGGTTGAAATATTCATTGACAACAAAAAGTGCGCCTATTCCCAGCGCTGGGAATAGATGTTAAACAAGGTTAAAATATTCATTAACCACAAAAAGGTCGATCGCCCAAAACCCCACCCAAACCAACTACTTTCCTAATACCACAGTATCCGGGCGTTGCTGAATCAAGGTATGAATACCCCAGGAATGGGAATATCGTGAAATTTCAAGTAATGTATTAATAACTTAATAGAATGCTTGAGCATTTTCTCACACTTAGAATAACAAAGAGTCTTCCGATGTAGTCTGGCTAAATAATGTCTTAGTCTTGTATTTTCTCCTTCTAAGGAGTGTCATATAAGTCTTACTGATAATCTGATCCTCATCAGGAATAAACATGGGATATACAGACCATCCATCAGTTACATAAAAGTAGCAGTTCCATGCACTTACTTGGTTCCATAATGGTTCAAATGTCTTAGCACGCTAGATCCCCTAAGCTGTTCGACATTTAAACTGTCTGTCAAAAATCAATACAACTCTTGTGGGACGGGCTTCTAGCCTGTCCGGAATTTCCAATTTAAATGCGTAACAGCTTAATACCCATCCTAAAATTCCTGGTCGAAAATGGTCAACCGCTGTCCACAACCAGATTTTGTCTGTTTTTTTTTACATAAGTTTGTAATTCATCGAGCTCGCCAACTGGTGGAATGACTTCAGGGTCATAAACATCTGGTAACAGTTCTCCGACTTGTTTTACCCAATTTATTACCGTGGTATGATGAACTCCCTTAACTCGTTCTATCGGCCGTAAACCCATACCATTGACGTACATTTTTAGGCAATCACGTTTGATGCTCTGGCTATAACCTCGATGGGATTCATACTGATTAATGAATTGACGACCACATTGCACACAAATGTGATTCTGTTTTCCTTTCTTCTTGCCGTTTTTACGGATATGGGTTGATTTACATTCGCTTGCATTGCATAAATTATTCCTCCTATTCATACTCTAACTCAGCAACGCCTACCACAGTATCCGTACTGCTAGCAAAAGCCGGACGAATAAATTCCTCCTTCTCTTCCAGCGTGATGTAACCCTTATCCACAGCTAGCTGCATCACTTCCTCAAGAAAACCTCTGAGCACATCTAATACGTGAGTGCGATCGCATTCAAAAACCTTTTCCCAACCAAAAGTTTCAAACTTCCTCAAATAAAACTTACGCATGGGAACTCAGAAACCGGGTTTTTTGCGATAATACTTCGTTACAGCCCGCAGATTCAGTAAAAAACCCGGTTTCTTTGGCGGAGTGCGTAAGTTCTGTCTATGTAATTTTCGCATATTAAAGCGGTAAGTTGGGTGAAGTGAAACGTAGGGTTCGTTACCTCAACCCAACCTACTAATAAACTTACGGTGTCGGATTCGGATACTTAGCGTGCACCGCATCGATTTCCGCTATAATCTCCCGATCCAAATTCACCTCCAAACTACCGATATTTTCCTCCAACTGTTCTAGGCTGGTTGCACCGATAATTGTGCTAGTTACAAACCAGCGCGATCGCACATACGCCAAAGCCATCTGCGCCGGACTTATCCCATGTTTCCCCGCAATCTCAACATAGGCTTTCACCGCATCATTCAGATTAGTTTTATCATAACGCTGACCAAATCCCGCAAATAAAGCCAACCTAGAATTTTCGGGAATTCCATTCAAGTATTTACCCGTTAACAGCCCAAAGCCCAAAGGACTGTAAGCCATCAATCCCACATTCTTAAAGCGGCAAGTTTCTGCTAAATTTAGGTGAAATGTCCGATTGCTCAAACTGAAAGCATTCTGAATCGAAACAACCTTCGGCAAGCCGTGTTTTTCAGCCAACGTGCAAAACTCGCAAACTCCCCAAGGCGTCTCGTTACTCAAACCCAAATAGCGGATTTTCCCAGCTTTAATTAAATCAGCAAATACCTCTAACTGTTCCAAAATCGGTACTGTTTCCTGTTCTTGGGCGATGTCGTAATCCGGCGCGCCAAATAAGGGCACGTAGCGGTCTGGCCAGTGGATCTGATAGAGGTCGATGTAGTCAGTTTGCAAGCGCTTCAGGCTGTCATTCAGCGCTTTTTCGACATTTGGGCGATCGATCTGATTTTTCCCTTCCCGAATCCACTTTAATCGAGTGCTTCTCCCCGCCACTTTAGTAGCTATAATGACTTTATCCCGCTGCTGTTTCGCCAACCATTCGCCGATATATTCCTCTGTTTTTCCCTGAGTTTCTGCCTTTCCAGGGACGGGATACATTTCTGCCGTATCGATAAAATTGATTCCTCTATCGATCGCAAAATCGAGCTGTTGGGCCGCTTCTGCAACGGTGTTCTGCTGGCCGTAAGTCATCGTACCCAAACAGATTTCCGATACTGATAAGTCGCTGTCGCCGAGTTTTTTGTATTCCATGATTGCGATTGCTGTAAAATTATCTGCTTCTATATTACCGAAAAAATTTCATTTATTTGCTGACTCAAAAAAAAGTACGTGAAGGGCAGCTCTTCCGTAAATAATCTCCATTTTCCCTCTGTTACTAGGCGCCCTCTGCGGTTAAAATATTTTAAAAGCTATCCGCACTTAAATGTTAATATAAATAATTACGCCCTGATAGTTTATGAGTAATCGCCCGCCCAAAGTTCCCTTTGTAAATTTCTCCCTGCAACACCACCCAATCCAATCCCAAATAGCAGAAGCAATTATAAAAATCATCCAAGAAGGAGACTTTATTTTAGGTCAAGCACTCGCCGAATTTGAAACAGCATTTGCAGCAGCTTCTGGAGTAAAATACGGCGTAGGAGTGGCTTGTGGAACTGATGCGATCGCTCTGGGACTGCAAGCTTGCGGCATTAATCCGGGGGACGAGATTATCATCCCGGCTAACACCTTTATCGCTACGATAATTGGCGTGATTCAAGCCAAAGCTATACCTATTCTTGTAGATTGTGACCCGGAAACCGCCCTGATTGACCTCACAGCAGCCGAAACAGCAGTTACCTCGAAAACTAAAGCAATTATCCCCGTACACCTCTACGGTCAAATGGTATCGCCCGGGCAGCTTTTAGATTTTGCGAAGCGCCACGATTTAATCATATTTGAAGATGCCGCCCAAGCGCACTTAGCCCACAGAGAAGGATACCGCGCGGGTTCCATTGGTAAAGCAGCAGCATTCAGCTTTTATCCCAGCAAAAACCTCGGTTCTTTTGGCGACGGCGGGATGTTAATTACTAACGATGCACAACTCGCAGACAAAATGCGAACTCTCCGCAATTACGGAGCACCAAGCAAATATTTGCACACAGAAATCGGTACAAACAGCCGCCTCGACAATTTGCAAGCCGCCGTACTCAATGTGAAATTGCCTTACTTAAAAAAATGGAATCGCGATCGCACCGCCGCCGCCCAATACTACGATACTCTACTAGAACCCCTGAAACACAAAGGCATTGTACCGATCGCCAACCACAGCAGCAGCGGTCACATTTATCACCTCTATGTTATCCAAATTACTGAGAAAAGCTCGATCGACCGCAACACCCTTCAGGAAAAACTCGCCCAAGACGGGATTCAAACAGGCATACACTATCCCCTACCTTGTCACCTGCAACCCGCCTACCAAAACTTAGGCAATCGGGGCGACTTCCCCCACGCAGAAACCCTGTGCCAACAAATTTTATCATTGCCAATGTATCCCGGATTGAGCAATACTCAGATCGAGCAAGTTGTTAGGGCGATCGAACTATCATTGAATTGCTAATTGTTCATAAAATTTATGCTGGAGGTGTTTCAAGCAGTAGGGTGCGTTTCTCAAAGCGTTTTGGTGGGGAATTAACAAATCTTTAACTCACAGTTTAAAACCCGAAAGCGTTGCGAATCCAGCGCGGCAATCTTAAAACTTCTCAAACCATGCACATCCAGCGCAGAATTCGCATTGTTTTCAAGCGATACCTCCTGGGGGAAGGTATCACGGTGCTCCTAGTGCTACTGTACGCCCCCCTGCTAGTACACTGGTACGACGGCTGGCTCAACAAAAGCATCAGCATCGAACACGAATATTTCAGCCACGGACTCATTGGTTTGCCCTACGCAGCTTATATTGCTTGGATGAACCGAAAGTGCTGGCGCAGCTTGCCCAACTCACCGAACCCTTTGGGAGGCTTTTTGCTGATACTAGCCACGCTTTTTTATCTGAGTCGCTTGAGCGATTTAGTAAATTTATCCCTCCCCGTAATGCTGGCCAGCATTTGGTTATCTTTAAAAGGAATTCCCGGCTTACAATTGCAGGCGAGGCCGCTTTTATTCGTATTTCTGGCCTCGCCGAACCACATTCCTTACCTTATAGAACCCTACGCCTTGCCCTTGCAGCAATTCATTGCTGAAACATCAGGCTGGATATTAATTAAGGTTGGTATCAACGTGAGAGTGGAAGCAATTTATCTGTACGTAAACGAGCGCATTGTAGAAGTTGCTCCACACTGTGCAGGCTTAAAAATGCTGTTTACCAGTCTTTATGTCAGCTTAATTCTGCTGGATTGGATGGGAGTTTGGAACTCTCGCAAAAAAAGTATTTTGTTTTTAGTTAGTACCTCTATCATTAGCATTACTTCCAATATTTTACGCAACACTTTGCTAACTTACTTTCACGGAACCGAGAGAGAGGGGCTTTTTACTTGGCTGCACGCCGGATGGGGAGGAGATTTGTATTCTGCTTGTATACTAGGGTTATTGGTACTTCTCCTCAACGGGATGGAAAAGTATTTCCCCAGTCAGTCTGGCAATTAATAAAACAGATGATTTCAGCACAGAAACTACTGCGACGGTATCAATTATCTAAAATTATGGTACTGGTGTTTTTGCTGGTATTAGTTGGGGCAGTAGCAATTCCCGGCTACGCGACGGGAAGGTGGCCTTGGACAAACCCGCCAACCCTTGCCAACCTTAAGCAATTAAGAAGTTTGCGCCAAAACGGGATAAAAATTCCTGGGTGGCAGGTTATAGCCGTTCAGAATAACGTCCAAATTGGCGCTCACAGATGGTTAGTTGAAGAAATTAAAAATGATCAAACAATTGCCATTTTATTGCTGTTGCCTCAAAATTACGCCAAAAACCAGCCCCAAGTGGAATGGCTAGATATCGATGGATTTCACCGGTGGCAAACCGATTCTCATCGCACTTTGAGGTTTACAGTTAAATTAGCACCAATACCCGACCAGCCACCGCCTAATGTCGAGGCCAGGTTTTTCCGAAGCTGGACTCCCCAACAAACTTTTGCTGTCGTGCAGTGGTACGCTTGGCCTAACGGGGGTTCTCCAACAACCAGCCGCTGGTTTTGGGAAGACAGCATTGCTAGACTCTCGAACCGCCGCGCCTCTTGGGTTGCTGTCAGTATCATCCTTCCCATTCAACCGCAGGGCGACATTAAGATAGCTCAACCCTTGCTCGAATCTCTCGGTGAAAGTGTTCAGGCTAAATTAATTACAGAAACTTTTCGGTTTGAGTAAGTAGGTAGGTGCAAATAAATCAGCCTAGGGCGTGGGCTGGTTTTGCGACAATAAACTGCTTCCTAGTAAATATCCGGATTCAACTCGCCCCTAAAATATCTTAGTGTTTTTTCTAGTCGCTATATTTAGATGAAACTTACAACTCAGGTCATTATTCAAAATAATACTTTTTTAAATCCTCTCAAAATGCGGGAAAAATCCCCAATTAAAAATCGCCTCGCTTTTTCCTTGGCAGGCCTGTATTCAACTGCTTGGACTCTATCTTTTGCTGCTGTATTCTGGGGTTTTAATAGCAAAAATTTTTCGGAAACGGCTTTAGCTCAATCTGTTGTTCCTGGTTCCGAGCGACTCGTGGCGTCACCGCCATTGCGTGTACCGCCACCGCCGCCTGCCAATTTCAACCGGGATATTAACCCAGCTTTTCGGAATCGGCCCTACCGCCTGGGCCCGGGAGACCAGATTTCTGTTCAAGTTCAGCGCTTCCCAGAGCTAGGTTTTACGGGTGCAATCAGCCCTGAAGGGGTAATTGTACTGCCGCTAATCGGAACAGTAAATGTGCGTGGTCTTACTGTGGAAGAATCACAGCAGCGCCTCCGGGAGCGCTTTGGCCAATTTATCAAAAATCCTCAAGTCTCGGCTGCTTTGCTGGTTCAGCGCCCCGTAGTGGTGACGGTGACGGGGGAAGTGGCCAGACCGGGTTTTTATCCGCTGCAAACCCCCCAGCTTCCTGCTGCTCTGGCGGCTGCTGCTGGGACTACTCCTACGGCGGAACTGCGGGCGGTGCGGGTGCGGCGGACTCTGCCGGGAGGTGATGTGGCGGAGCAAGTTGTTGATATTTTGACACCGTTGCAAACTGGTATTGCTCCGCCGGATTTGCGTTTGGAAGATGGAGATGCGATCGTCGTACCGTATAAACAGGTTATGCCCGATCGCAAATCCGATCAAGATTTAGCATCCAGGTACAGCCTCGCTGCTGCTGCTGTCCCCGTCCAAATCACTGTCACCGGAGAAGTCAGCAAACCTGGTTTTTACACGCTTCCGGCGGGTTCGGGTCAAATTTCGGCTGCTTTGGGGATTGCGGGGGGAGTCACGGGAAAAGCCGATTTGCGGGCGGTGCGAGTGCGACGGACGCTGATGGACGGCTCGTCGGTGGAGGAACCAATCGACCTCTACACTCCCCTAGCAAACGCTAACGATTTGTTTGATTTTCCTTTAGCCTCGGGAGATGTGATTGTCATCCCGGAATTGGACGCTAGTACCAAAAACCTAGACTATGACAAAGCTCTGGTGGCGCGGTCTACCCTGATTAAGCCCAGGATCTACGTTCGAGTTTTGAGTTACGCTAGTGGTGGTTTGACCTCGTTCTACGTAGAAAATGGCAGCAAGTTCTTGGATGCTCTCAACAACTTGCCTGTTAACTTAGCTGACTTGCGGAAAATAGCCCTGATTCGGTTCGACGAAAAGCAAGGTAGAGCAATCAACCGTTCGATAGATGCTAAAGCTGCTTTGGAGGGCAATGTTGCTCAGAACCCGATGCTCGAAGATAATGATGTGATTGTGATTGGTAGGAATTTGGTAGAGCGCATTAGTTATGTAATCAATACTTTTACTCGACCATTCCGGGATACTTTGGGATTTATTCTGTTCTTTGAGCAGTTGAGAAATGGGGTAAAAGATCTGTTTGGCCCGTCACCTAATAATAGGTAGTCATACCATTTTCAATTTTCGATTTTCGATGGGGAATGACTTATGCGATATGCGTTTACAACTTACCTACAGTTGCAGCTTTTGGGGAAATGGGTATCATTTGTCAGCAATCATTAGTTATCGTTAACAATTAGCAATCTCAAATTTTAAATATAAAATCGTCATGACTTTATCCGTTGTCAAACGTTATTTAATTGCTTTCGACCAATACAAGTGGGTGGGACTGGCTACTCTCGCGGTGACTGTGGGCGTGTCAGGAGTAGTGGCTGTGCAGCCAAAGGCGGCGTCAGTTTACGTTGCAATAGGTACCCTGGCCTACGACAGGCCGAACGTGATTTTTTCATCGACTACTACTAAAATTCAACAGGAAGGACAAGAAATAACTAAAGAGATGCTGCTGGATAAAATGGTAGTTAAACCAGCAGCAGAAAAACTCATCAAACCCGAAGAAAAATTAAACAAAGAAGAAGCGGCAAAAAAAGCACAAGCTTTGGCTAAAAAGCTGGGAAAAGATGTGCAAGTAAAGATGCCCAGTAAGAATAATGACCCCAGCGCTTTGATTCAAGTATTGTACAAAAATGCCGATCGTAAAAAAGCAGTAGAGGTAGTAGAGACGCTGATGAACGAAATGGTGGAGTACAGCAAAAAATTTAATACTTCTAGACTGCGAGCAACGATCACCCAAATTAACCAGCGTTTGCCGAAAGTAACTCAGGAACTTAGAGAGACGGAAGCAAAACTTGAAGCCTACGAAAAACGAGAAGGAACTTCAATTTTAGCAGCTCAGAGCGGTGCTTTGCCGCTAGCGATTACCAGCAGCCAACAGCAGCAGCGGCAACTCCGCGTGCAGTTGGGAGGAATTGAAGCTCAAATTAATAGTTTGCAGGATCGCTTGGGATTGAATGTGGAGCAAGCTTACGTCGCTCAAGCACTCTCTGCCGATCCAATTATTGCCCAACTGCGAGTGCAATTGTTTTCGATCGAATCTCAGCTCAAAATTCTCCGCAGCGACTTGCAGGAGGAACACCCGAAAATTGTAGAATTGCTCAAACAAAAACAAGCTTTTGAGCAGCAGTTGCAGCAGCGGCAATCTGAGGTACTCGGCGGTAACGGGGTGGGGGCTCCGCTCAGAAGTGCCGATCGAATTCGGGTAGACTCTTCTTTAGATCCGGCCAGACAGCAGTTAGCTCAAACTTTGATTGCTTTGCAAACGCAGCGGGATACGGTGCAACAGCAACTCCAAGGAATCGAGAAAACTGAAAAAGAATTGCGTCGGGAACACGCGACAATCCCCAACAAGCAGTTAGAACAAGCGCGGTTAGCGCAGCAAGTGGCGTTCAAAAAAGCTCTCTACGACAAGATGCAGTCGGCTTTGGTAGATGCTGAGGCGGCGGTAGCTGAGACAACGGGGAGTTTGAGAATCGCCCAATTGCCACAAACTGATGACGTTGAGTCAAACAAGAGAGGTTTGCCCGTGATGCTGGCGGTGGGCGGATTTGTGGGATTGCTGCTGGGCGGGGGGTTGATATTTTTGTTGGGGATGCTCAACGGCAAGTTTTACAGTTGGGAAGAAGTGCGGGCGGCTTTGGTGGAAAAAGAGGTGCCGATACTGGCAGTTTTGCCTGAAGTGACGGTGTTTGATTCCTACGGCGATGAAATGCCTCTGGCCCTGGAGGCAAATTCTCCCTATTTGGAATTTTACGAGCGGTTGCGTACTAATTTGCGCCGGATCGGCAACAAACCGGTGAAGGTGGTGTTGCTGACTTCGGCGGCGCCTTTGGAGGGGAAAACTTTTAGTGCTTACAATTTGGCAATTGCATCGGCTCGATCGGGTAAACGGACTTTGCTAATTGAAGCAGATTTGCGATCGCCTTCTAACGTTGAATCTTTGAAAATTGCTGCTGATCCTCTGGCGACTGTGGAACCTTTGCACTATTACGGCAATATTAGCGAGTGCGTCCTTTTGGTTCCAGAGGTAGAGAACCTATACGTCGTGCCGAGTCCCGGCTTTTTGCGGCAAGCCTCCGCCGTACTAGAATCAAGCGAAATGCGGAGATTGTTTGAGGATGTTCGCAACCGCTTTGATTTTGTGGTTGTGGATTCTCCGGCCTTGAGCGAGTGCAACGACGCGCTGACGCTGGAACCCTACACGGACGGTATGATTTTGGTGGCGCGGCCTGGTTACACTTTGTCTAGTATGTTGTCTGAGGCTGCAGATCAGTTGCTGGAATCTGAGGATGAGGAGTCGCATAAATACGGGCCGCGGCTGTTGGGAGCGATTATTAACGGTGCTGATATTCCGGTGAAGTTCCGCAATGATATTGATGAATGGGAGTTGCCTTTGAGTGCGATAGGCGATCGCGCGATCGAAGTGCGATCGAGGCAATTACCGCAGCACTCAAAGCCTAAAACTAAGGCTATTAATAGTAAATTGAGCTAATTTATTTGGCTTAATTCTTGTAAAGCAATCCTCAACGAAATATCAATATATTGTAGGTTGCAACCTAAACAGCTTAAGCTTAAAGCACCGTTAACAGCCAGTCGATTTTAGATTTTAGATTTGAGATTTGAAATTTAAAAATTGACTCCACAGATGAATCTGGGAGCTGGAACTTCGGTCTAAAATTTTTCGCTTGTCAACAGTCAACAGTCAATACTTGAAAATGTGTCAACGCACTATTGATTGGATTCAGGGCGTTTCTGGTGTTTGCTCTGGATAAACTGTTCCAAATCGGCGATCGCATCTTCCAAATCCGACAAATTAATTTTCGCAGGTCTAGTCTTCTTCGGCAAACTCGAAGACTGACTCGAAGACTTAGCCGGAGGCGGTGGAGATTTAGGTTGTGCCGCTTGAGTGCTGTTCGATTCTATAGAATCGAACAATTCATCCAGGGACTCAAAAAATGATTGAGCCGAGGCCCGGCGTAAATCTTTCTGGTCGTCGTCATCCGTCATAAGCCACTCCATAGGGTCTAAAAGTTGCCAACAAACTCTGTCCGCCCCGGCGCGTGCAGATATTAGACATGAAAACCGAGTAAAACAAGCAGGAGGACAGAATTTAACCGGGCGATGGGAATGCCTGTGGCTGAACTTGCTGCCCCATATAAAACCTGCAACGGGCATTGTCAGCCTTCAAACTATATTTAACTCTACACCCGCCTACTGAGTGATTTGAGACTTGGTGCAGACCCAGCTCAAAATCCTTGACCCTGAAAAAATCTCAGTTACGGCTCTTTCGTTGTCTAATTAACCCTAGTCTAGTCGAGAATAAGGAAACAGGACTTATGCAACTATTACCGCTGTTCAAGGGTTGCGATGGCAACGCGCCAGCTCGAAAGGACGGACATACGGTGTTTTTTGCTTGAATCCTAAGATTTCAAAGGCATTAGGAGATTTTAAGGTGACTCAGGGATTTGATTACGATTTAGCAATTATCGGCGCTGGCGTGGGCGGACACGGCGCGGCCATACACGCGGTTAGCTGCGGCCTGAAAGTGGCAATTATCGAAGCAGCGGACATGGGGGGGACTTGCGTCAACCGCGGCTGCATTCCCTCTAAGGCGCTGTTGGCGGCTTCCGGGCGGGTGCGGGATTTGCGGAATGCCCACCATCTGAAGACTTTGGGAATTCAATTGGGGAGTGTGGATTTCGATCGCGGGGCGATCGCCAATCACGCTAATACTATTGTTAGCAAACTTCGTGGCGACTTGACCAACAGCCTCAAACGTTTGAACGTGGATGTCATCCAAGGTTGGGGCAAAATTGCCAGTGCTCAAAAAATTACCGTCGAAACCGATAAAGGTGAGAAAACTATTACTGCCAAGGATATTATCCTCGCTCCCGGTTCAATTCCTTTCGTCCCCCCTGGGATAGAAATTGACGGCAAAACTGTATTTACCAGCGACGATGCTGTTAGGTTGGAATCGCTGCCGAAGTGGATCGCAATTATTGGTAGCGGTTACATCGGTTTGGAGTTTTCGGATATTTACACGGCCCTAGGCTGCGAAATTACGATGATTGAAGCTCTAGATCAATTGATGCCGACTTTTGACCCGGATATTGCTAAGTTGGCAGAACGAGTGTTAATTGCACCCCGCGATATAGAAACAAAAGTTGGGTTGTTGGCGAAAAAAATTATTCCTGGTTCGCCGGTAATTATTGAATTAGCTGATTTCAAAACTAAGGAAGTTGTCGAAGTTTTGGAAGTTGATGCTTGTCTGGTGGCAACTGGCCGGGTTCCGGTGAGTAAGAATTTGGGGTTAGAAACTGTTGGCGTGGAAACGATGCGCGGTTATATCCCAGTTAACGATAAGATGCAGGTTTTGGCGGCGGCGGGAGAACCGATCGCGAATTTGTGGGCGATCGGCGATGTTAACGGCAAAATGATGTTAGCGCATTCTGCGTCTGCTCAGGGAATTGCTGCGGTGGAAAATATTTGCGGGCGATCTCGCGAAGTTGACTATTTGAGTATCCCGGCGGCGGCGTTTACTCACCCGGAAATTAGCTATGTGGGAATGACGGAACCTGCGGCGAAGGAGTTAGGAAAAGCTGAAGGGTTTGAGGTCGCTTCTGTCAAGAGTTATTTTAAGGGAAATTCTAAGGCTATTGCGGAGGGTGAAACCGACGGTATGGCTAAGGTGATTTACCGGAAAGATACTGGGGAGTTGTTGGGAGTTCACATTTTCGGTTTGCACGCTTCGGATTTGATTCAGGAAGCGGCAAATGCGATCGCCCAGCGCGATTCGGTGAACACTTTAGCATTCCGAGTTCACACTCACCCGACGCTTTCGGAAGTCCTGGATGAGGCTTTCAAACGGGCGGCTGGAGCGGCGGCCGGTCATTAGTTTGTAGGGGCGGTGCTCTTGTTTTACACTTCTGGACACACTCCACGCAAAGAAACCGGGTTTTTTACCTAATCTGTGGGTGGGAACGAAATATTTTTGTAAAAAAACCCGGTTTCTCGCCCCCGCGTAAGTGCTATTTTTAGATACCCGACTTTTTCAAGAAGTCGGGTATCTGGGTATTCTATTTTAGGGCGGCGGTAGAGTGCCGATCGCATTTTGGGCTAATTCTATAAATTCTTCAGCTTGGGCGATCGATTCTGCGGCTTGATCGCTGGTAACGGCATCAAGTTCGCCGTAGTCTCCAGCATTTCGCAACTCTTGAGCTCTGATGAGGTATTGGTGAAACTTAACAGGAACTCTTTCTGTACGAGCAAATTCTCTGCCAAAGGCGCTAATGAATGCGGAATGTTTAGAAAAAGATAACCCTTCCCCTTCTAAAAATGCTTCGGCAATATAAAACATGGTGTAGTAGGCGCGAGATGCTGCATAATCCGGGTATTCGCCATCTAACATTAACTTGGCTGCTGAAAGGCTTTGACGAGCTTTTGCGAGTAAGTTTAATTGAGCAGATGTCATATTAAAATTCCCTCTTTACGGATATTTCTGAGCAAAGGGCCTTGATAATTAGTGAATTTTTCTTCATTCATAAACTGGCAGCTAATCACTTCATCATTTTGGAGCGACAAATCTGCTACAATCTCAAGAGTTCTATCAATTTCTTCGCCTGCTTGAACAGGCGCTTTCAGAACTACTAACACATCTATATCTGAGTCTGGATGTGCATCGCCTCGCGCTTGGGAACCGTAAAGCACCATTTGGGTGAGCCGATCGCCGTAGAGTTGCTCGAAGTGCGATCGTAATTGCATCAGTATGTTCTTAAGTTTATCGTTAATGCTCATATCTGTTATACGGAATCCGGTTGACAAAGGTCTACAACAAATCATCAATAAGTCAACCAATGATAATTGGTCAAAGCCTTAA
>NZ_JAUBQW010000314.1:0-1162 GCF_036701485.1 Microcoleus sp. Pol11C3
ATCTTTATTTGACGATTTTACTAGCTTTTTCATTTTAACTCTTTTGTGACACATTCGCAAAAGTGAGATGCACCCGATCGCCCCTCACACCAAATACCAAACATTACGATGATTCTACGGAGGTCGATGCTTGAGTAAAAAAGAGCGATCGCCCTTCACACCAAATACCCAACACTGCGAGGATTGTACCCAGATCTATCGCCCTTCACACCAAATACCAAATCGATGTCTGCGGTACAATTAAAGTAAACCCAGGATTAGTCTTTCAAAAATGAACATGATCAACCTAGAGTTACCGCAGTCCGATCCATTCACCAACCTCAAAGTGACGCTGCTGCTAGAATCACTCACATCCGGAGAAGTTGCGGCATCTGTCAGAGAGTTTCCCGAGTGTCAAGTGAAAGCAGAAACACGAGAAGCGGCGATCGCACAAATTCAAGCTACCTTTTTAGAACGGCTCAAAAATATTGAAGCGATTTCATGGAACGTGCCGATTCAGGCTTCAGAACCAACCTGGATGAAATTTGCAGGTGTCTTTAAAGACGATGCCGATTTTGTGGCAATTATGGAATCAATTCGCGCCGAACGAACCTCAGATGATGACTCAGAAGTAGATCCTTCCTATTACTTGTAAAGGTGCTTTTCGTGTGTCGATATATTCTGGATACCGATTCCGTTTCACTGATTCTCTACAATCATCCCCAACTTACTGCTAACGCGAAAAAGCATCAGGTTGCTGTCACTATTGTCAGTTCAAGAACTCTTCAATGGCTGGGTTGGCAGGATTAACGATCCGTCCCTGCTGCATAACCTACCTGGACTTTATTCAAAACTTTGGACAACTGTAAAATACCTCCAAACTATTGAGGTACTGAACTTTACACCGGAAGCTGATACTTGTCTCAAGAAACTGTTAAAAGATAACCCGCCCTTGCGGAAAAATCGCCTGCAAAAAGATATGCGGATTGCAGCTATTGCTTTGTCCCTCGGTGCTACCGTTATCCCTCGCAATCAACGAGACTTTTGTCAAGTTCCCGGACTCTCGATCCAAGATTGGACGCTTGATTCCTAAATGCTGACTAATGACTACTATAGTCATTTCAAATAAATGTGAGACAGAGGTAAGATCATGATAAAATCGATAAAAATAGTTAATTAGAAA
>NZ_JAUBQW010000153.1:0-14132 GCF_036701485.1 Microcoleus sp. Pol11C3
GCTTAAGCTTCGGTGCGCCTACCTTAACGGATCAATATCCGTTTGATGCTCAAAAGCGCAAAACCGGGATGCTCCCAATCTCTTGATACTGCACTGTGGAGACGATTTGATGATTTGATAGAAGTACCAAAGCCCGGAGAAAAAGAGTTAGAATTTATCCTAAAAGAAACACTATCTGCTATGGAAGTAGGCTCTATTAACTGGCCTGTGCTCATAGCTCAGATGAGAGATTTTTCTGCTGCTCAAGCCGTGCGGGTTGCACAAGATGCTGCTAAACGGGCAATTCTTGAGCGAGAGGAGCTGGTGATTCACGAACACTTGGAAGAAGCGGTTAAAGAAATCAAGGTTGGATAAATTTATTTTTTTGTGTCAGGAGAAGTAAATGGTTGAACGTTCTGATAGATTTCCGCATATTCAGCTCAGTCTTGCAAAAGAAGGAATTGCTGCAAGTCCACCAGGGGGAGGCAGACAAAAAGATCCTCAAACACTCGGAAATTTGGGTGACAGATGGGGACATGGTAGTAGGCTAAATAGTTCTGTGGCCTCCATAACTGCTAATTGGAAAGAGACTCAAGAAAAAAGAGAAGAGGAGAAGCAACCAGAACTTCCTAATTCTAGACGTATTATCTTAAAAATCGATCCACATCTTTTCGATCCTGATAGTCTTAAAGCCTATGGAATTGAGCTGATAGCAGAGATAGAAGATGGATACATTATTGGTGCATCAGCCGATTTAGAACTTAGTGAACTGCGAACTAAAATAGAAAAATTTATTAAGGAAGAAGCTCGGAGCGGAAAAGTTGCAGAAATCTGGGATATGATTGACGGAATTAAAAAGCCAGAATACATTCTTTCGCCAGAATTAATGGCTCATTGGGATCTAGTTAAAGATGACCAGATATACACAGTTGATGTAGGGATTGCTTGTGTAGGTATTAAATCTAAGTTGTCTGAGTGTCCAAAAATAAAAAAAGATGAAAATGCCGATCATTTCCAGGAAAGAGTTAATCGCTGGATTGACAAACGTGACTTGACCTATGAAAAATGGGATGAGATAAAGTCCGAAAGAGAAGATGAGTTCACTGAATTTATTCAAAGTTATCAAGGAAAAATATTAGATATAGTTGATGGAAGTATTCCTCAATCAGCTAAATTACCGGATAGTTTTTCCTGTAGAATTCAAATTTCAGGTAAAGGATTAAAAGATTTAGTTTTCAACTTTCCTTATATTTTTGATGTCAGTGAGCCTGATGAGTTTGCTTAATTTGTTGAGCTAGAAGCTTTATCTGATGTTGATACTCCTACTTTCAAACTACAAGCACCGAAATTAAATGCTCCCAAGGTATGTGTTATAGATAGTGGGATTCAAGAAAGGCATCCTCTCTTAAAAACAGCAATCGATTGCGATAATTCAACATCTTGGGTGCCGGGAGAAACCGACCAAATTGCTGACCGTGTTAGGAATGGCGGCCACGGAACCAGGGTAGCTGGTGCAGTCATTTACCCCATAACCATACCTCGTACTGGAAAGGAAAAAGCTATTTGCTGGATTCAAAATGCGAGAGTCCTTGATGTTAATTGTCAACTACCAAAACAGCTATTCCCACCGAAATTACTAGGTGATATTGTGGACTTTTATCACGGTAAAACAAAAACTAGAATTTTTAATCATTCTATTACTGGGTCTGTTCCGTGCCACACCCAATATATGAGTCCTTGGGCAGCGGCGATTGATAATTTGACCTGGAAAAATGATATATTGTTTATTGTGGCAGCAGGTAATTTACCTTTCAGTGGGAAAATAGGATATACAAGATTATCTGTCAAAGATCATCTGGCAGCAAATCGGCTATGTCCAGATTATCTTTTAGAAAATTCTTGTAGAATTGCTAACCCTGCACAAAGTTTTCAAGCCTTAACCGTTGGATCAATTTCTCCAGCTTCTTATCATGCACTATCCTATTCTTCAATATCACAAAAGGATAAACCCTCAGCTTTTTCATGCTCTGGGTTAGGAATTTGGGATACAATTAAACCGGAAGTAGTTGAATATGGTGGGGACTTAATAAAAGATGAATCAATACCACCTAACATTATTTCACGTAAAGAAGTTTGTCCTGAATTAGTACGATCGACCTTGAATGGTGGGCCAGCAGTTGCTGCTGACACGGTGGGAACGTCATATGCTACGCCAAAAGTCAGCCATATAGCAGCGTGTCTTGCTGCTGAGTTGCCGGATGAGAGTTGCCTTTTATATCGTGCGCTGATAGTACAATCAGCCAGATGGCCAGAGTGGGCAGAAGAAAAACTTGATACTGTTCGTCAAATTGGTTATGGCATTCCAAATATCGATCGCGCTTTAGGTAATTCTCCCAATCGTATTACTTTGATTACCAGAGGAAATAATCGTATTAAAGCCAGACAGGCTCATGTTTACCAAGTAAAATTGCCAGACAAATTGCGTAGTCAGGGAGAACAACATGAGATTCTGGTAGAAGTTACTCTATCTTACAAAGCACAACCACGTCGAACTCGTAGAAATCGCAGAAAATATCTTTCAACTTGGCTGGATTGGGATTGTAGCAAAAAGGAAGAAGATCCCGAAAATTTTCTGGCGAGGATTTTAAAAGAGTATGATACTCCAGAGAATGCAGACAAGGGAGAGAAAGTTTTTGACTGGACTATTGGCAAAAGAGCGAAAAAATATGGAAAAATTGAGGGTGTATCTAGAAGCGCGGGAACTGTTCAAAAGGATTGGACTGTTGTCAAATCATTTAAACTCAGAGAAGCATTCTGCATTGCAGTAGTTGGACATGAAGGTTGGAATAACGATCCAGATGCAGAAGCACCCTATTCTCTAGTTATTAGCTTTGAAGCAATAGCATCGGATATTCCCATTTACGCTCCATTTGTTGAGGTTCAAGTCGAAATAGAATTAGATCAGCAGGTGGAAATTAACTCAATATGATGTAGCTAAAGTAGCTAAATGCGATCGCACATATTTTTGTTATATTTAACCAGTATTTGCCCTGACAATTCCGGATAGGGTAAAATTGACTACAGTCTAAATATTTTCAGCAGCGCGAGACAAGTGAACCCTCAACACCTCACTCTCAACAACCAACGCAAGCAGTCATGAAACTTTACCACACTCCCATTTCCCCCAACTCCCGCCGCGTCTGGGTCGCCCTCTTAGAAAAAAACCTCGACTTTGAATTGGTAGAAATCCACTTGGACGGCGATAACTTGCAGCCAGACTTTATCGCAATGAATCCTTTTCACCGCATCCCTGTTTTGGTCGATGATGACTTCACTGTCGTCGAGTCTCTAGCAATTCTTGACTATCTAGAAACGAAGTATCCCGAACCGGCAATGCTGCCAAAAGATGCGAAAGATTTGGCAGTTGTGAGGATGGTAGAATTGGTCACGGTTAACGAACTTCTACCGGGGCTTTACCTCCTAAGCACTGAAAAAATGGGATGGGGAACTCCCCAAGCGCAGGAAATCGCCAAGGCGAAGGAAAAAGTCGATACTGTGCTGAAATTCTTTGAAGGCTTGTTGGACGATCGCCCTTTTTTCGCTAGCAACACTGTTACCTTTGCCGAGTGCCTTGCCGGCACCGTCGTGCCCTTGCTATCTTGGGCTGGTGTGTCCCTAGACGGCTATCCTAAAATTCAAGCTTGGTGCGATCGACTGCTTGCCCGCCCCTCATGGCAGCAAACTCAATTCACCGAAGCAGATTTGGTGGCTTACGCATCTCGGAGACAAAAATTTTTGGCACAATCTGACGCCTAATGAACAAATCAATTGTCAAGCGATCGCTCTTTTTCTTAGCTGTTTTCGCCTGCATCCAAATTCCCATCGCCGCCATGGGGCAGCCCGCCGCCCGATCGAACTACGAATCGATTAACGCTAAACAGTTCCTGGGCGATCGCAAAATTACCGTCTCCAACCCCAAAGATATAGCCGCAAAACTCTTTATTCTCGATGAAGAATCTGAAGGCCGAAAAAGCGACCAAATTTCGGTTGAATATCCCACGCGAGAAACAGCAGTAATTGTGCATACAGTCATAGGTTTAGCTGACGATTCTGTTGCTGCAATGCGACACCGCATCGAACTCAGACTCAGGCAAAATAAGTGGGAAATTGTCTGGATTGGCCGACAATCGAAGTGTCAACCAAATCGCGGACACCAAAATTGGGCAAGCGGGCGCTGTCAGTAGAAAGGTCGATCGGCTTTTTGCTTAAATTTCTTCACCCCGCCTTCGTGGCGAGGAAGCAAGCGAGGACTTTACGCCATCTAGGATGAAAAACAGAGGTCCAGAAAGATTCGCTACCGCTAACTCGCGACAGCAATAAGTTATTCCTGGGTAAGTCATGGAAGGAATCTGGGCTCCGCGTTGTTCCCTGGCTGCGCGACAATAACTTAAAACTATTTTCACTGTCGATCGCTCTTTTTGACTAAAAGAGCGATCGAACTCAGAAGTTTACTTGCACATGATTAAATTTCCCGCCGAGATGAATCCGGGCACAGGGCCTGAAATCTCAACCCAATTGCGATTTTCTCCATTCTTATCTTTCACTAACTGGAAATTCGGTACAAGCGTTACTTGACCGTTAGGCGCTACACCGCCTTTAACAGCAGAAGTCTTGGAAGGCTCGGTGCGGATAGATAGACCCCTCGGCGCTACGCGAGGTTCTACTTGGCGGCACAGACTTACGGGGCTTGGCGCAGGCGCTGGCGCAGGTGCCGGTGCCGGGGCTGGCGCAGGTGCAGGTGCCGGGGCTGGTGCAGGTGCCGGTGCTGGTGCTGGCGCAGGTGCTGGCGCAGGTGCTGGCGCAGGTGCTGGTGCTGGTGCTGGCGCAGGTGCGGGTGCTGGCGCAGGTGCTGGTGCTGGTGCTGGTGCGGGACTTGGTGCTGGCGCAGGTGCTGGTGCTGGCGTTGGTGCTGGCGCAGGTGCTGGTGCGGGACTTGGGGAAGGAGCTTGACTAATAGTGCACGAACCTAAATTACTTTCGTCTTTGGGATAGCCGCTAGCTACATACCCTGTGACGGGAGCGGTAATTTGAATCCAGAGGCGACCGTCCGAGGCTTTAACAGAAGTAGCGCCTTGGGACAGCGTTACCTGAGTGTTAAGTCCTACACCGCCAACTCTAGGGGATTTGGGGTCTGGGTTCTGGCGAACGGTCAAACCTTCTTTGGGAGTGACTTTGCGGCAAAGGTTGCCAGCCTGGGCTATTTGAAAGGTGGCGCTATCTTCAAACGAAATATTTTCCGCATCTTGACTGACAGTGGATGTTGATGGGGTGGCAACACCGATGGCATTCGCCTGCAAACTTCCGGCTACGATCGCGATCGCGCCCAGCAATGCAGCGGGTTTATTCCAGCAATTCAAGTTTTTCATCCGTTCAACTCCTCACTTAACCACAATCATTATCTTAATTGCAGGTCAATATAGCAAAAAAATCGATTTGTCTTCCACAAAAAAGCTTTACATAACTTTTTTATGACCGCAAGTCAAGTTTTATTTATATTATTTAATATTTGGTGAGTTGAGCCAAGGCAAATAAAGCTGCTACACCGATAAATGACTCATTATGGCAGAGCGGGGGAGGGAGAAGGGGAGAGTGTCCGAGTCGGGGAATGGGAGAGCGGGAAAGTCAACACTCACCACTTAACAGTTTAAATGCGGGACAGTGTGCTAGGAATCGAAGTTATGTGTTGTCCGTCAATATCTTGTCAGGTGTTCGTTAAACCATTTAGCTGTCAGTTTTTGCAGTTGAGTAATATGGGGCTGCATTTCAGGTGAATTCTTGGCAGATTCGAGAGCGAGATGGTGCTTGAGATGCTCCAAGATTCAGATTGACAGGCGATTGGTGCGATCGACCCCATCGTCGTACAGGGGTGTCGGAAGCCTGATACCGATCTCCACTGTCGATCGTACCTTACTTAAACAGGACTTACGCACTCAAGGGCATTAAATCAAGGGTTTGAGACTTGTGGTGAGCGTAGCCGAAACATTGCTTCACTACTTTATCTTCGGACAGAAAATCGTAGTACGTGCGTAAGTCCTCTTAAAATTGTGGCAAACAGCGCAAATCGCTAGTTTTGACCGGATGGCTGGCATCAATTTGATAAAATCTTCCAAAACGGAAACTTAGGAATGAGAATTCCATAACTTACACAAGTTTGTGGGATGGGCATTCCGCCCTTTTTTGACGGGCGGGACGCCCATCCCACAATAACAATTAAAATTGTAAGTTATTTAATTCGCGATCCTTATCGGCTTGAGACACAGTTGTGTTTTTGTGGCTAAAGCAGCCCCGCGATCACCGACATTTGCTGTAGCTGTTTGCAAACGGTTTTGTTCCTGTGGAGACATTTCCATTAACGATTCTGTCACCACACGGGTTTGTAGTTCCCCGACTTCAGATGCCCTTGGTGCTGACTCTTACGTAAGAAACTTGGATGGTTGCTTGATATTTACTCGCTGATGCTTTAGTTTGCCTGCTACGGTTCGAGCGCCAGTCTGTTGAAACTCACGCCCCGAGCACCATTAAAAGCCCCGATAGCCTGTTCCACAAACAATGAATTTCTTCTGGGGAGTAGGGGATGGGCAGGAGATCCCGTCCATAAAAGTCTTATTGAGAATGGTGCAACATCTCAGTTTGAAAATCCAAGAGGCGGGTTTAGCCAACAACATAGACAACCAGCATAAAACTTCCGAACAAAACCAGCCCGAGCAAATCTGAAACCAAATATTTGCGCCAATTCTGATTTAATTATATTGCTATAGCAACCGCACTCGATGTTTATGAGGTTTTCACTTGCTGAAACTAATGCGGTAGATTCCTGCGAAATGGGAGCATATTAATGATATAAAAAATCTTTTTTGGGGAGGGCGATCGGGATTAGCGCACGCACAAGGAGAGGAAAAGCCCAACTAATCTCCTCCCCTGTTCCTTCGTACCGAAATAACTAAACCCTTCTCTTGGGTCTTGCTTAATCAGGGTATGAAAAAAATCAGTTGAAAATCCAGAAGCTTTGTGGATACTGGTTTCTATGACTTACATATTTAGCCTTTCATACCGTAAATCAGCAACGCCTTCTCTTGTAGATAGCTAAAGCTTTCTTCCTTCTGCTATATAATGACCAAAGCGTTAAATACTTTTGCAGTGACAAAAACTACTAACAAAAAAGACGGCAAATCCTCTAACTATCCCTTGGACGGTCTATCTTTAGACGATCGCAATCCCGACTTCATTAAGCTTCTGTTGCCTGTCTGGGAATGGCTGTATCGCTACTATTTTCGCGTACAAAGCGACGGCTGGCACCACGTCCCCGCGAGCGGAAAAATGCTCGTTGTCGGTTCTCACAACGGGGGAATCGCCGCTCCAGATATGTTTATGTTCCTATACGAATGGTTCCGCAGGTACGGCACGGAACGCTTGGCCTACGGATTGATGCACCCGACGGTTTGGCAAGTTTCTCCTGATGTTGCTAGCATGGCGGTTCAGTGTGGAGCCCTGAAGGCGCATCCGAAAATGGCGATCGCAGCTTTGCGAAAAAATGCCCCAGTTCTCGTCTATCCGGGCGGCGCTCAAGATGTTTTTCGCCCCCACCACTTGCGCGATAAAATCTACTTTGCGGGACGCAAGGGATTTATTAAATTAGCATTGCGAGAAGAAGCACCAATTGTACCAATTGTATCCCACGGTGCCCACGATACTTTGATTGTTTTGGCAGATTTGTACGAACAAGCAAAGCAATTGCATGAATGGGGAATGCCGTGGCTATTTGGCATCGATCCGGTGGTATTGCCGGTGTATTTGGGATTGCCTTGGGGACTGAGTATTGGGCCTTTGCCTAACCTGCCTTTGCCGGTACAAATTCGGACTCGCGTGTGCGAACCGATCGTATTTGAGAGGTACGGTTCGGAGGCGGCGCGCGATCGCGATTATGTTGATGCTTGTTTCGATCGAGTTACCACTCAAATGCAAGCACAATTAGATTGTTTGATTGGTAGTTGAGAATTGGACAAGTTCGATCGACCAAAAAACCTTCTTAGATCCCAGAACCCCGGGAGAAAACCCCCCAACGCTTGGGTTGCGAGTGCGGCCAGGACTGATTTTGGTCAAAATTTATCTGAGCAGATTTTTTTCCAAAGCAATGACCGAGGTTATGATTATTATTGGCCGAGTTCGATTGCACTTTTCTCCTACTCGCGAGTGTACAATCATAAACTCAGTGGACTGCTATCTACCGCAAGATAGATTTTGCAATAAACTCGGCGGTAATTCCGTAAAGTTATGCAACATCCAACTTAAAGCAGATATCGTCTCAGATGCTGGAGGCAGTGTCTTCCCTCCAGAGATTATTGAAAGTCAATAGTGTGCAATGATACAGCAAGTAGCAACCGCAAAAGCGATGGCTTTCTTCTCTTCAAAAGCAGACTACTTGGCAACATTAAATATATTCCAAAGGGATGCTCCAGAAAGCCCACTTCATCTCGGGATTGCCGCGTTCAGGCTCTACCTTACTAGCAGCCATCCTGCGACAAAACCCCCGGTTTCACGCCGCCATGACTAGCCCCGTGGGGGGTTTAGTAGAGTGGATGTTGGAAGCCATGAGCGAAGACAATGAGTTTTCGGTGTTCATTTCCCCTGAACAAAAACGGGCGCTGATTATGAGCATCTTTTCAGCTTACTACCACCCGCAAGTTGATAAAGAAATTGTCTTCGACACCAATCGCCTGTGGTGCAGCAAATTGCCATTAATTCGGGAACTATTTCCCGAAGCGAAAGTCATCTGCTGTGTCAGAAACATCGCTTGGATTATGGACAGCATCGAGCTACTGATTCGGCGTAACGCCTTTGATGTTTCCCGGTTATTTAATAATCCAGCCGAACGGGCTACAGTATACAGTCGCACGGAGGCATTAAGCCAAGGTTCGCGTTTAGTGGGTTATGCTTATAACGCCCTTAAAGAAGCATTTTACAGCGAACAGAGTGCCTCTCTCCTCTTGGTTGATTACGAGCTATTAACCATAAACCCGGCTAAAACCATGTCGTTGATTTATCAATTTCTTGGTGAAGACCATTTTGAGCATGATTTTGATAGTGTTGAATATCAAGAGCCAGAATTTGATAATAAGCTGAAAACACAAGGGTTACATCAGGTGCGTTCTCAAGTCGAGTTTAAACCTAGAAAAACCATTTTACCACCTGATTTGTTTGAGCGATTTGATGGCTTATCTTTTTGGACAGATGCAACATATAGCCGCGCCAGCGCCATTGTAGCGAAAGCAAAATTAACATAGATTTTTGACGAGTATTGAGATCTAAGACCAAGCAAAAACTATCAGGTAATCTACCGTGAACAACCAAATTATTTTCGTAGACTCATCCGTACAAGACTATCAAAGCCTTATTCAAAACGCCGATGGCGCTCAAATTGTCATTTTAAATAACAATTTGAGCGGCATCGAACAAATTACAAACGCCTTAGCCAATCAAAAAGACATAGACGCCGTGCATATCCTTTCTCACGGCAACCAAGGCAGTTTAAAACTCGGTGCCGACGTACTCAATGAGAATGATATAGAAACTTTCAACACTCAGCTAAAACAGTGGGGAAATGCTCTGACAGAGAACGGAGATATCCTAGTTTATGGATGCGATGTAGCCGCCGGAGAAAGTGGCAATAATTTTGTCAAGCGATTGAGTGAACTCACAGGTGCAGATGTCGCAGCCTCTGACGACTTGACGGGTTCTGCAGCTAAAGGGGGCGACTGGGATTTAGAAATAGTAACGGGCCAAATTGAGTCCGCCGTGCCGTTTAATCGGGAGGCGATGAAAGATTATGACTATATACTGGCAAATTTTAATGTCACAGTGGCAACCGATGATGGCACGGGCACTGTAGCAGGTACTTTAAGCAAAGCAATTTTAGATGCGAATACCGCAGCCGGAGATGACACAATTACTCTCCAAACAAATGTCACGTTTACGCAAATTCCGAATCAGCTAATCGACAGCAATATTGCTTTTATTGGTGGCGGTTTCACAGTCAGTGGAGATGCCAATAACAGTGGCATCAATGATACGGGTGACGTTCGCCTCTTCTTTGTGAAGTCTGGAACCGTCAGTTTCACCAACATGACTATGAGGGGGGGTCGTGCCCAGGGCGGAGATGGTAGTGGTGGGGGCGCGGGTATGGGGGGTGGCTTGTTTGTTTATAACGGCACAGTCAGCCTGAATTCTGTCACCTTTTCTAATAACTCTGCCATTGGCGGAAATGGTGGGGTTGGTAGCACGGGTGGCAGTGCTAATTTTGTGCCTCTCAATCCGGCTAATAATGGTGCCAACCAGACTGGCAGCAACGGTGGCCCCGGTGGCAACGGCGGCACCGGCACCGGTGGCTTCGGCGGCTTCGGTGGCTTCGGCGGCACCGGCACCGGTGGCGACGGCGGCGACGGCTTCGGCGGCGGCGACGGCTTCGGCGGCAACGGCGGCTTCGGCGGCGGCGGTGGTCAAGGCATCGGCGGCAACGGCGGCGACGGCGGCGGCGACGGCGGCATCGGAAACGGCGGCTACGGCGGCTTCGGCGGCGGCGGTGGCCAAGGCATCGGCGGCAACGCAGGCTTGGGCCGCTTCGGCGGTAGCAACGGCGACGGCGGCAACGGCGGCAACGGCAGGCGCGGCCTCGGCGGCTTCGGCGGCGGCGGCGGCTACGGCATCGGCGGCCTCGGTCCCGGGGGTGGGGGCTCCGATGGCGGCGGCTTCCTCACTAGCAGCAAGAACGGCGGCGACGGCATGGGGGGTGCAGTATTCATCCGTCAAGGTACTCTCATCCTTGACAGCACCACATTTACCAACAACACTGCTACAGGCGGCGGTACGGGTGGCAACGGTGGCGGAGGCGGTAAAGGCAAAGGTGGGGCAATTTTTGCCATGCGTTCTTTCACCAATTTCTATGGCGGCGATCAGGGAATGCCCACCGCGCTACCCACTGTTATGTCATTTGGAGCAACTTTCACCGGCAACACCGCTGCCAACCAAGCTGGCACTCCCGCTGCCAACACCCCCGCCAACGGTCAAGGAGTTAACCAAGATAATAACGATGTTTACGGCAGCATCAACGCTGCACCCGTCCTTGCCGATACCACCGTCACCCTCACCAACATCCTAGAAGACTCCAGTGCTCCCACTGGCGCTGTCGGCAACCTCATCTCATCTATTGCTGCTATAGGTACAAACATCACCGACCCCGACATTGGCGCAGTGGCAGGCATCGCCATCACCGCCGCCGACACGACTAACGGCAGTTGGTTTTACACCATAGATGGAGGTACTACTTGGAACGCCTTGGGCGCAGTATCCAATACCAATGCTCGCCTACTCACCGCCAATGCCAATACCCGCATTTACTTCCAACCCAACGCCAACTACAACGGCACCGTCACCAACGGCATCACCTTCCGCGCCTGGGATACGCTCTCTGGCACTAACGGCAGCACCGCTGATAGCAGCACCAACGGCAGTAGCACAGTCTTCAGCACTGCTACCGACACCGCAGCCATCACCGTTACCCCCGTCAACGACAAACCCAGTTTCACTAACTTAGGCAACCAAACCCTAACAGCTTGGACAAATACAGTTCAAACCGTCAGTAATTGGGTAAATAGCGTTACTTTCGGCCCCGCCGATGAAGCCACTCAAACAGTTAGCAACTACACGGTTACTAACACCGACAACACCCTATTTACAACTCAACCAAGTGTAGCAACCAATGGCACGCTGACCTATACTCCCACTGGCAAACCCGGTACTGCCACCGTAACTGTGCGACTGCAAGATAACGGCGGTACGGCGAATGGTGGTGTTGACCTTTCCGACCCAGCTACTTTTAATATCACCATTGCCGCACCGAAAGTTAACCTCACTGCCAGCACAACTACTGCCAGCGAAGCCGGGAAAACTGCTATTACTTTTACCGCGACTGCCGAAGCTAACGTCTTCGGCGCTCAAACACTTAATTTTGCATTAACTGGTACTGCTAGCGCCGCTGATTTTACTGATACTATTCCCACTCAAATAACCATACCAGATGGAAGTAATACGGGGCAAGTAACCATCACAGTTAATGATGATTTAATTGCCGAAGGTGTGGAAACAGCTACTTTAACAATTAGCAACCCGTCAACAGGGATAGGATTAGGTACTACTACTAACCAAAGTGTGGCAATTACTGATAATGATACTGCTGGCATTACCATCACACCCACCACAGGATTAATCACAACTGAGGCTGGTGGGAAAGCGACATTTACAGTTCAACTCAACACTCAACCGACGGCAGATGTGAGTGTAGGTTTAACCAGCGATAACACCGCCGAAGGAACAGTTTCCCCAACTTCAGTCACTTTCACCTCAGCGAATTGGAATACTCCCCAAACAGTCACCGCAACAGGAGTTGAGGACAATCTAGTAGATGGGAATAAAGCCTATAACATTGTCACCGCCGTCGCTACGAGTACGGACACTAATTACAACGGATTTAATCCAGCCGATGTCGCGGTGACTAATACCGATAACGACACCGCCGGATTTACAGTTTCCGCCATTAGTGGAAACACCACAGAAGCCGGAGGGAAAGCGACATTTACAGTTCAACTCAACACTCAACCGACGGCAGATGTGACTGTAGGTTTAACCAGCGATAACACCGCCGAAGGAACAGTTTCTCCAACTTCAGTCACTTTCACCTCAGCGAATTGGAATACTCCCCAAACAGTCACCGCAACGGGAGTTGATGACAATCTAGTAGATGGAAATAAAGCCTATAACATTGTCACCGCCGCCGCTACCAGTACCGACACTAATTACAACGGATTTAATCCAACCGATGTCGCGGTGACTAATACCGATAACGACGTAACTCTCATACCAGAAATTCAAGTATTAGACGGAACAACAGATATAGTTGATGGTACTGCAAGTACGATCGACTTTGGTAGCGTAACAGTCGGTGCGACTCTCAACAAAACCTTCACAGTCAAAAATCTCGGTACAGCAGCTTTAAACCTCAGCAACCCTACCCTACCCACCGGATTTAGCTTAGTTGGAACCTTACCGACAACTCTCGCAGCAGGCGCGAGTGCTAACCTGCAAGTTCAAGTAGATACGACAGCAGCCGGAAATAAAACAGGTACGTTGCAGTTTGTCAATAATGACAGTGATGAAAATCCCTTTGATTTCCCGATTTCAGCATCAGTTACGGCTACACCATTACCAGAAATTCAAGTATTAGACGGAACAACGGATATTGTTGATGGTACTGCAAGTGCGATCGACTTTGGTAGTGCAATTATTGGCGGCACTCTCAACAAAACCTTTACCGTAAAAAATCTCGGTACAGCAGCTTTAAACCTCAGCAACCCTACCCTACCAACCGGATTTAGCTTAGTTGGAACCTTACCCCCAACAGTCGCCGCCGGCGCGAGTGCTAACCTGCAAGTTCAAGTAGATACAACCACCGCCGGAAATAAAACAGGTACGTTGCAATTTGTCAATAATGACAGTGATGAAAATCCCTTTGATTTCCCGATTGGGGCCACCGTCACAGCAACTGCTGCACCAGAAATCCAAGTATTAGACGGAACAACGGATATAGTTGATGGTACTGCAAGTGCGATCGACTTTGGTAGCGCAACAATCGGCGGCACTCTCAACAAAACCTTCACAGTCAAAAATCTCGGTACAGCAGCTTTAAACCTCAGCAACCCTACCCTACCAACCGGATTTAGCATTGTCGGAAATTTACCTGCAACTCTCGCCGCCGGCAATACAACTAATCTGCAAGTTCAAGTAGATACAAACACCGCCGGAAATAAAACAGGTACGTTGCAATTTGTCAATAATGACAGTGATGAAAATCCCTTTGATTTCCCGATTTCAGCATCAGTTACGGCCACACCATTACCAGAAATCCAAGTATTAGACGGAACAACGGATATAGCTGATGGTACTACAAGTACGATCGACTTTGGCAGCGCAATTATTGGCGGCACTCTCAACAAAACCTTTACCGTAAAAAATCTCGGTACAGCAGCTTTAAACCTCAGCAACCC
>NZ_JAUBQW010000154.1:0-14114 GCF_036701485.1 Microcoleus sp. Pol11C3
TTGGCGCTTTCGCGCTGCTGTAAGGTTGTTGTCATGGTTTTATGATTGCTGTATTTGGTTGTCAATGTTCGGATGATATTTCTATTATTAACGGTATCGTTAACGTTTGTAAAGGGGTTGAGCGACAGTTAAACTGATGACTGCGATTAGGAAAGCTGATGAAACCAGAGAGGCGATCGCCCCCGCGCGAAAAGATATGACAGCGTGATCTTCGGCGCACCTCAACCCTAACGAACGGGAGCGATCGGAGGTGGAGAAGGTAGAGAAACAGGAGCGAGGGCAGGTGGAGAGGCCGGGCTGCGAGGAGGTAGACCACTGCTGAACTGCTGGAGTTGCTGCGGGGTGAGCGATCGCAAAATTCTCAGTCCGAGAGTGTCTCGGGAGATGCTTAAAGCGTAGGAGGGATCCAAATACGGGCGAAAATTTGATTTGTTGTTCAAATAGCTTTCCATGAAAGCTAGGCTGAGTCCGCTGAGGTAGCGGCGGGCTAAAGCTGGTTCGGGCCCGATGACCTGTGGTGGTGGCAGAAATACGCTTTGAGGCGAATCCTCGATCGTTGAGAAGTGAGTCCCGTTGTTCATCACTACCAGATATTTGTTGAGCGATGTCAGCCAAGTGAACGGTTGAATTTGTTCCAGCAAAGCGGGGGCGACGGTATCGGCGCTGCCTGCGATTAACATGACTGGGATTTGGATTTTGCTGAGGTTTGTTTCTCCAAAAATGCTGCTGGCGACCGGGTTGACAGCGATCGCAGCTTTGATTCGTGGGTCGCCGAAATTGTACTGCTTGCGCTCTAGGCTGCGGGCGCGGCACTGCAACAGCAGCGAGAGGTTCCAAGTCTCGTTTTCGAGCTGGCAGTCTTTATCTAGCTGTGCAAAATTAATCCCCGCCCCGGCTAATGCTAAAGCCGTATAGCCACCGAAAGACTGACCGATGACCCCGACTCGCTCCAAGTCGAGCTGGCCTTGGTAGGCAGGATCGGTTGTAGAAAGTTTGGTTAAATAATCGAGCAGGTCTTTGATGTCGAGGGGGCGGTTGACAAATTCTGCTGGTTCTACTACTTCATTGGCTCTACCTGTTATTAAGTCTTGGATTTGTTGGGCGTTGCTCCCGGGGTGTTCGGGGACGGCGACGGCAAAGCCATAGGAGGCTAGATGTTTGGCTAAATACTCGAAGGAAAGGCGATCGGAACCTACACCGTGGGAAATTACTACGACTGGGGCCGGTTGCGGGCTGCCTTGCGGCAGGTAAATGTCCATATCAAAGGTGCGATCGCGATTCGGACTCGTCAGAGTTACCGATGATTTTTTCCAAGTATAGGGGCCCGGTAGCTGGGGCTGCAGCCTTAGGGCGGGCGGTATGGTCGGTTCTAAGGCTGCTTGTGCTTCCGACAACTGGGCGATGCCGGCGATCGTCTGATTGGAACGGTTGATCAGCGATGTCAGCTCGTTGGCGATAGCCAAGCCGCGGGCGATGTCAATCCTGATGCCGTAAGTGGGGAATTTCCGCAGCACGTTGACGATTGTCAGGCCTTCTGGATCCGAGGCTGCTAAAATCAGGGCGGCTCGAATGGCATAAAATCCCGGCTGCCGAGCTTTGGTTTGAATTAGTCTACCCAAGCGTCTCAGCAGCACTTCTCCTTGAGGCGTGTAGAGGAATTGGGCGATAGTCACCTCGCTGATGTCAGCTTTCGCTTGCAGGGCGCTGCGAATCTCCGCTAGCTGTGCTTTTTCGGCGTACTGAGCGAAGCCGTCCAAGTTCGAGTCTATTATGCCTTCTTTGGCAAAGAGTGCCAGGGATTCGATGGGAACTGATTCTTCTAGCGGCCCGTAAGTTACGTAAATTCGCTCGGCACCCAAAGCCGGTGCGGCGGTGCAAACAGCCGTGAAGGCAAACAATCCTAGGTATTGTGGGGCGATCGACCGCCGAGTGCCAAGGGCAGCAGTGGAGAGACTCCGAAACAGACTGTTCATAAGTTCCAAACCTAGGACTTCTAATAATTAGTCGATGAAACGATGTAAATTGTTTCACCAAAATTTAATTCTGAAAAATCACTCTGTTGCTTCGGATGCTTGGGAAATTAGGTTATCTTGGGAAGGATAGCCAAAAGAGCAATTTTCTGACCTGACAAGACTAGCTGAAATTTAACATTCAACGCCGAGGGGTCAAACCTGCTGGAATGCCCATTGATTATTTTTTCAGCTATGCAAGATCCATAGTCCGGACTGTTTTTAGTTAGTAGTCTGAAACCATCGATTTACCGGAAAGTAGCTCGATTGCCGAATCGCCTTGAAACCCTTATTCTACGGTTCGCAATCAAAAAATGTCCGAAGTATTGCAAGATATTTTCGATCAAGTTTGTAACTACAGCCTGAGTGAGAGAATTTATGATGTTCAATGCAACTGCTATCCTGATTGACGCTTTTGTGCAAGAGCTGCAGGCCGGCTACCGTCGCACCTACGGCAAGTACAAGCCTGACTACCCGGAAATTATCGCCTGGGCAGGGACTATGGCTCTGGAAAATATCGCTAACTGCGATGCTCTCTACCACAATGTGGAACATACAATGCTCGTGGCTTTGGTGGGACAAGAGATTCTCCGTGGCAAGCATATTCGCGAAGGGGGAGTGTCGCCGGAAGATTGGCTGCACTACCTGATCTCGCTGCTGTGCCACGATATCGGCTACGTGAAAGGTGTTTGCCGCCAAGACCAAGAAGCTGTCGGACTCTACGCTACGGGTATTGACGGGCGCATGGTTTCTGTGCCGATCGGCGCCACTTCTGCCAGTTTAACTGCTTATCATGTTGATCGAGGAAAACTCGTAATTGACGAACGCTTCGGCGGCCACACATTAATTGATGCCGAACAAATCAAGCGCAATATTGAATTGACTCGCTTCCCAGTTCCTGCTAGCGAAACTCATCAAGACAGAAACAATTATTCGGGACTCGCTAGGGCCGCCGATTTGATCGGTCAATTGAGCGACCCCAATTACCTGCGAAAAATAAGTGCCCTGTTCTACGAATTTGAGGAAGTCGGCACTAATAAGATATTGGGCTACAAGTCTCCGGGAGATTTGCGACAAAATTATGCCAAGTTTTATTGGAACGGAGTTTTTCCCTACATTCCAGCAGCTTTGAACTACTTGGAATTGACCCAGGGAGGTAAACAGATTATTGCCAACCTCTACGCTAACGTGTTTCAGGTAGAACACGCTGAACCGATCGCTTCCAACAAGACAAACGCTCAAGAATCAATCACATCCCCCGTTAATGGCCACTTTAACGGCGAAAAAAATAGTGAGAATCTTCAACCAGTCATGTCCGGGGAAAACAAGAAATTTGGGGATTTTACCGACTTGAATTTGTAATGATTTACGCGCCGAATTCGGCAGATATAAAGGCGAGTCAGTCGATTTGAGATTTTAAACTTCGGCGTGAGACGTTCGGCGAGCGCGAGCGTCGAAGGATTTTAGATTTACTCCACAGATGAATCTGGCAGCTTGAACTAGGATCGAAAATTTTGGGCGGATGGCGACTCCTGTCGTTCGCAAGTATCCGTTTTTGGGCGGGGTTATAATTAGGATAAGTTTTGATTTTCTAGTTTCTGGCTCTTTTTTTAACTCAAATTGACATTAATCATCTCAAATCTAAAATCGCTCTGGCAGCATAGATGTTGCTTGCTCCTTTTTTTTGAGCTAAAATGAAGAGTTATAATCAAAAATTTAACATCGCAAATCGAAAACCTTAAATTGATATGGCAGCAGAAATTCAGCAGCAAATTCAACAATTGAGGCAGCAGCTACAGGAAGCTAGCTATGCTTATTATGTTCTCGATGCGCCGATTATGCCAGATGAGGTGTACGATCGACTTTATCGCCAGTTGCAAGAATTAGAATCAGATTATCCTGAATTAATTACTGCGGAAAGTCCGACTCAGCGCGTGGGAGAACAGCCTGCTACTCAATTTTTTAGCGTCAAACACAATATTCCTCTCTACAGTTTGGAAAATGCTTTTAATTTTGAGGAATTTGCTAAATGGCAGGAACGCTGGCAAAGGGTAGCAGGGGATAATCAACAATTAACTGCTGAATATGTTTGCGAGTTGAAAATTGACGGTTCTGCTTTAGCATTAACCTATGAAAATGGGGTTTTAGTTCGCGGTGCGACGCGGGGAGACGGCATCGCCGGAGAGGAAATTACTCAAAATGTCAAGACTATTCGTTCGATTCCTTTAAAGCTCAATTTAGATAATCCGCCGCCTGTTGTGGAAGTGCGGGGAGAGGCTTTTTTGTCTTTAGCTGTGTTTGAGGAAATTAATCGGGAACGGGAAAAAGCGGGGGAACAATTGTTTGCTAATCCTCGCAATGCTGCTGCGGGTACGCTGCGGCAGTTGGATTCTAAAATTGTGGATAAGCGCAGGTTGGATTTCTTTGCTTATACTCTACATTTAGATGAGGCTAACGAGGAGAAGACGCAGTGGGATTCGTTGGAATTTTTGCGAAGAATGGGGTTCAAGGTGAATCCCAATCGGAAAATTTGCTATTCTTTGGATGAGGTTCGGGAGTATTACGAATATTGGGATACTGAGCGGCGGAATTTGCCTTACATGACGGATGGGGTTGTTGTTAAGATTAATTCTGTTTTGCTGCAAAAACAATTGGGTTTTACTCAGAGGTTTCCGCGTTGGGCGATCGCCCTGAAGTATCCCGCTGCCGAAGTCCCTACAATAGTAGAAGCTGTTACCGTACAAGTAGGGAGAACCGGAGCTCTGACGCCTGTAGCGGAACTCAAACCGGTGCAGTTGGCTGGGACGACGGTTTCGCGGGCTTCTCTCCACAACAGCGATCGACTTTCCGACCTAAATCTCCACATTGGCGATACTGTAATTGTTAGAAAAGCTGGGGAAATTATACCAGAAGTTGTGCGAGTTTTGCCGGAACTTCGCCCCCAAAATGCTCAACTTTTCCAAATGCCTAGTTGCTGTCCCGAATGCGAACAGCCTGTGGTTCGGGAAAAGGGGGAAGCCGTTACTCGCTGCATCAATACATCTTGTCCGGCGATTTTGAGGGGTTCCCTGATTCATTTTTGCAGCCGGGATGCTCTGGATATTAACGGTGTTGGGGAAAAGTTGGTGCAGCAGATGGTTGATAGCAAACTGGTGCATTCTGCGGCGGATTTGTACGATTTGACTGCGGAAAGATTGATGAGTTTGGAACGCATGGGTAAGAAGTTAGCAGAAAAGTTGGTAAGTGCGATCGCCCAATCGGAAAATCAACCTTATTCCCGCGTACTTTACGGATTGGGCATCCGCCACGTCGGCACAGTCAACGCTCAATTGCTGACAGAAAGGTTTGCCAATGTGGAAGAGTTAGCAGCGGTATCGGCGGCATCGATTGAGGGGGTTTACGGCATCGGGCCGGAAATTGCTCAAGCTGTTTATCAGTGGTTTCGAGTACCTGCAAATCAAAGTTTAATTGCACGATTGAAAACTGTCGGCTTGCAATTGCAGTCAGAAGTAAAAAATTCCAATTTAGCCAGCACAAATTTACAACTTGCAGGCAAAACTTTCGTGCTGACGGGAACTTTGCCCACTTTGAAACGAGATGAAGCTAAAGATTTAATTCAAAAAGCAGGCGGTAAAGTCACAAATTCTGTGAGCGCTAAAACAGATTATGTGGTTGTGGGAGAAGATGCGGGTTCTAAATTAGAAAAAGCTCAATCTTTGGGAGTAAAACTACTTTCGGAAGCTGAGTTATTAGAACTGCTATCGAAACCCTAAATGATTCGTAAAAGTCAATATATCTCTCTTTTTTCTTTCTCTGCGCCCTCTGCGCTCTCTGCGGTTCGTAAAAAAGCTGATTCACTTGATCCGTTTTCCTAGAACATCACCAACTATTCTATTGCGCCCGGTGCAAAATAGCCGCTCCTCTTCGAGGACTCCGCTAACGCGAATTGGGCAATACCTCAAAAGGCATAGAAATCGCCATCGCACTTGGTGAATATACATACTTCCCCGGCAGTGGTACCCGAATCTGTTGTCGGTACTGGCTAGTTTTGCTAAAATTTGATAAAGTTTGCAATAGCGATGGCAACTGCCAGCTTAGCCAAATCCCAGCAATCATAGGAGATACATTATGTCTGAAATTCCAGCAGAACAAACACAAACAAACTTGACTACTCCAGAAACAACTAGCGAAAGCTCACTTTCTGGGGTGGAAAACGTGAAAAATAGTTTGGGAAATGTCCTTAATAGTTGGAAGTTGAAAGCAGGATTAGCCGTTGCTGTACTTTTGGGAGTTTTGCTATTTGGTTTCTACTGGCAGCATATGATTGCAGTCGTAGGTATGAAGAGTTGGTCGGCGCGATCGGGAGCTCAGCCGATCGAATGTATGGTAAGAGATACTAATAACGACGAGTATGTCAGTTGCAGCGCCCTCCTCGATCAGCAGATTGTCCCTCTTGAGTGCAGTTCGAGTTTGTTCAACATCGGCTGTCGAGTCAATTACGGAACTGCGGCGCCAAATCCGAGACAAATCAACCCTAGATAGAGCATCTGCGGGTTAGAGATAATTCTTGAACGAACAGATTTGCTACTGAAAATATGGGACTTACAAAAAAAATATCACCGTGAAAATACTCCAGCAATAAAGAGCGGAAAACTCTTGTTGTTTTTGTTGTAAATTAGCAGGTAATGAAAGTTACCTGCTATTGCCATCAGGTAATCTGTGATAGAGGATGTGCGGCAGTATATTAATGTGAAGATTTCACCTTTAGCATGGGTATCAAAGCATCCTCAGCTACTATAATAGATCAGTGCGCTCGCCCATAATGATTGCTGACTATCTTTAATAACATTTTCTTCTATCATTGAAACCTGAAAATGATCAAGATTAACGGCTACCAAATTCTCACTCAAATCTACGAAAGTACCAACTCCACCGTTTATCGAGGCATCCGCCAACAGGACAACCAAGCCGTCATCCTTAAATTCCTCAAAGAAGACTATCCTACCCCCTCCGAACTGGTTCGCTATAAGCAGGAATATGAAATTACCAGAAATCTGAATCTAGATGGAGTAATTAAAGCTTATGAATTAAAACCCTATCAGAGAACCCTGTGTATCATCCTTGAGGATTTTGGCGCGTCATCTTTAAAACAGTTGATGAATGAGCGTAGGGACTCAGGCAGGGGAGTATGGCCCCTACAGGAATTTCTGAGCATTGCTATTAAAACGGCTGAAATTCTAAGCAGTATTCACGCTGCGAATATTGTTCACAAAGATATTAACCCTAGCAACATTGTTTTCAACCCAGAAATCGGGAAACTCAAAATTATAGATTTTGGTATTTCTACTCAATTAAGTCGCGAAAATCCTACCCTAAAAAATCCTAACGTCTTAGAAGGTACTTTAGCTTATATTTCACCTGAACAAACAGGAAGAATGAATCGTTCTTTAGATTACCGCACCGACTTTTACTCCCTCGGTGCCACTTTTTATGAGTTGCTGACAGGACAACTTCCTTTTGAAACAAATGATGCCCTGGAGTTAGTACATTGTCATATTGCTAAAGTGGCAATTTCTCCTGATCAAGTTAATCCAGAAATTCCCCATGCCCTGTCAGATATTGTAATGAAACTGATGGCAAAAACCGCTGAGGAGCGATACCAAAGTGGTTTCGGAATAAAAAATGATTTGGCAGAATGTTTGCATCAGTTACAAACCACAGGAAATATATCTGATTTCTCTTTAGGGACTCAAGACATTTCCGACCAGTTTCAAATTCCCCAAAAGCTCTACGGACGCGAAGCCGAAGTAGAAGCACTACTAAAAGCATTTGAGCGAGTAGCGGACAATCCCCAATCCCAAATAGAAATGATGTTGGTGGCGGGTTATTCTGGTATTGGCAAATCATCTCTAATAGCCGAAATTCACAAACCAAATACCCGACTGCGTGGCTATTTCACCGCAGGCAAATTTGATCAATTTCAAAAGAGTATTCCTTACTACGCTGTAGTTGGCGCCTTTAAGGGATTAGTGAGGCAACTATTAACGGAAAGTGAAATACAGCTTGAACAATGGCGAGAAAAACTTAGAGATGCTTTTGGTGTCAATGGTCAAGTGATTATTGATGTAATTCCCGAAGTGGAACTGATTGTCGGCAAGCAGCCTCCAGTGTCAGAATTAGGGGCAACCGAAGCACAAAATCGATTTAATATTGTCTTGGGTAACTTCATCCGAGCCTTTTGCACAAAAGAGCATCCTTTAGTCATATTTTTGGATGATTTGCAGTGGGCTGACTCCGCGACACTCAAGTTAATTGAACTGATGATGACAGATGCAGATATGCAATATCTGTTTTTAATGGGAGCTTATCGGGATAATGAAGTTAGCCCAACGCACCCCTTGATGATGACGCTGGATGGATTGCTCAAAGATGGAGCCACTATCAATTATATTACCTTAGCACCTTTAGAACTAGAAAATATTAGCCAACTGATTGCCGATACATTATATAGCGACCCTGATTCGGTAAAACCCTTGGCAGAATTGGTGATGAGGAAAACAGGTGGTAATCCATTCTTTGTCAATCAGTTTCTCAAAACCCTGTACGCGGAAAACATGATAATTTTTGATTTCCAGGAGCATAGTTGGCAGTGGAATATTGACCAAATTGAGGCACAAAATATTACCGATAATGTTGTAGAATTGATGATAGCTAAGTTAAAAAAACTGCCGACGCTCACACAGGAGGTTTTATGTTTAGCATCTTGTATAGGTGCTTCTTTTTACTTAAACACTCTTGCGATCGTTAGTGAAAAACCAAAAGAGGTAATTTTTCCCGACCTAGGTGCGGCAGTTCAGGCCGGATTCATCTTGCCGACATCAGAGTTAGATGAAAATCTATTAATTCAAGATTATAAATTCCTGCATGACCGGGTACAACAAGCGGCTTATGCTCTGATTGATGACAATCAGAAAAAAGCGGTTCATCTTCAAATTGGGCGGCTGTTGCTAGCCAATGTATCTGCTGAAGAACTACCGGAAAAAATATTTGAAATAGTCGATCATTTAAACTTAGCTTGGGAATTGATAACTGATGAATCGGAACGGGTGGAATTAGCACGATTGAACTTAGAGGCCGGGAAAAAAGCCAAAGCTTCAACGGCTTATGCCGCTGCTTTAGAGCAATATTTTACTACGGGAATAGAGATGTTGCCGGGAGATGCTTGGCAAGAGCATTATGATTTGACCTTTAGTTTATATCGAGAACGGTCTGAATGTGAATATCTCTGCGGGAACTTTGAAAAAGCCGAAGAGTTATTTGATTTGATATTAACTCAGGCTCACTCTAATTTAGAACGAGCAGAAATTCAGAATATGCGCGTAATTTTATATGATAATACAGGCAAATATTTAGAAGCTATACAAATAGGTTCAGACGCCTTAAAAACTTTGGGAGTCAGTTTGCCGACTGCTAATAAAGCAGAAATTTTGTCAAAATTTGAATTAGAGTTACAGTTATACAGAGCTAGTCTCAAAAGAATCAAGATAACAGAGCTAATTGATGCACCAAAGATGATTAAGTCAGAAATAATAGCCTGTATGAAGCTTTTAGAAAATATTACTGGACCTACTTATTTTACTAACCAAGACTTGTGTGCTTTGTGCTCACTCAAAATGGTCAATCTTTCTATTGAACACGGCAACTCCGAGCACTCGGCTCATGGATATGCTTACTGGGGAGTTATGGGAGATCCAAGATTAGTTGATTATAAGGTTGGTTATGAATTTGGTCAATTAGGCATGAAGCTGGCCGATCAGTTTAATAATGCTAGTTTATCTTGCAAAGTTCGCGAGATGTTCGGTGCTCATATTAATCCCTGGCGAAGCCATCTTAAAAAAGGTATTCCTATTCTTAGAAATGGCTACCAAATAGGTGTAGAAATTGGAGATATTTGGGCGGCTTATACTTCTTACCATTTGGTTCTCCAAAGAATTATAGCTGGGGAAAACTTTGACAGTATTCTTGATGAGTCTAACAAATATCTTGAGTTTAACAAGCAAATCAAAAATTCTGCTTTGGTTGGTAGTCAGCAATTATATCAGTATTTTATCTTAAATTTACAGGGATTAACCCAGGACAAATTTTCTTTTAGCGATGAGGATTTTGACGAATATCAGTGCCTCCAAATGTGGGAGGAAAAAACTTTTATGACGGGAATAGTGCCGTATAACCTATTTAAAACACAAATTTTATTCCTATATGGAGATTATAAAAATGCTCTGAAAACCGCAAAAAAAAGCGACGAAATTCTCGTTTTTATTTCACGAATGCCCAGTCAAGTCGACCATTATATGTATTATTCTTTAATTTTAACGGCTCTTTACCCAACTGCTACCAACTCGCAACAGCAGGAATATGAGGAAATTTTAAAAGTCAATCAACAGAAGATGAAAATTTGGGCAGATAATTGTCATGAAAACTTCCTGCACAAATATCTACTGGTTGAAGCGGAAATTGCTCGCATTACTGGTAAAGAAATAGAATTAATATGGGACTTGTACGATCGCGCAATTGCTTCAGCTCATGAAAATGAGTATATTCAGAATGAAGCTTTAGGTAATGAACTAGCAGCCCAATTCTGGTTAGGGAAAGGCAAAAAGGAAATTGCCAAACTTTATATGAGAAAAGCGCATTATGGCTACCAAATTTGGGGGGCTAAGCGTAAAGTAGAGGATTTAGAGCAGAAATATCCGCAGTTAATGCCGAAGAAATCAGCAAATAAACAAACTGATTTGCAGATGACTGCTAGTGCTAAAGCCTCCTCAACAAGTGGAGGAAGTTCAGATTTAGATTTCTCCACAGTTATCAAAGCTTCCCAAGTTCTGGCTGGTGAAATAGCGAGCAACAAATTGTTAGAGAAGTTAATGACTATTTTACTGGAAAATGGCGGAGCACAAAAAGGCTTTCTTGTCTTATCCAATAAGGATAAGTTAACTATTGAAGCTAGAGGTGAAGTTGATAAAGAACAAGTAGAAGTTTGGCAAAGTATTCCGATTGAATGCAGCGATAATCTTCCTGTAGGTATGATAAAATATGTAGCGAGAACTCAGGAAGATGTAGTGCTATCAGAGGCTACCAAAGAGGGTGTTTTTACTAGCGAACCCTATATTATAAAAAATCTGCCTAAGTCAGTCTTATGCGCTCCTATTATTAATCAAGGTAAACTAATCGGCATTCTGTATCTGGAAAATAATCTGACTACCGGGGCGTTTACCCCAGATAGATTGGAAGTCTTAAAAATTTTATCCTCCCAAGCAGCTATTTCGATCGAAAATGCTCGCCTTTATCAAAACTTAGAAGATAAAGTTCAAGAACGCACGGCTCAACTAGCTGAAGCCAATCAAGAAATTAGCACCCTCAATCAGAAATTAAAAGCAGACAATGTTCGCATGAGTGCAGAACTCGATATTGTCCAACAACTGCAACAAATGGTGTTGCCAAAACAGTCAGAATTAGAGGCAATTGAAGGCTTAGAAATAGCGGGTTTTATGGAACCTGCTGACGAAGTTGGTGGCGATTACTACGATGTATTGCAACAAGATGGCAAAGTAAAAATTAGCATTGGCGATGTCACCGGACACGGTTTAGAAAGTGGCGTGTTGATGATTATGGCACAAACAGCCGTGAGGACGCTTCAGAAAATGAACGAAACAGATCCAGTGAAGTTTTTGGATGTCCTCAACCAGACTCTTTATGACAATCTCAAGCGCATGGACTCCTCTAGAAATATGTCTCTAGCTATCTTAGACTATGCCGGAGGTGTCCTGAAATTAAGCGGACAACATGAGGAAATGATTGTGGTGCGCGCTGATGGAAAATTGGAGCGCATAGACACGATGGATTTAGGCTTTCCCATTGGCTTAGTAGAAGAGATTGGCGAGTTTATTGCTCAAGCAGAAGTGCAGTTAAATCCTGGGGATGTGGTGGTGCTTTATACTGATGGAATTCCTGAAGCTTTCGATATTAATAAAGCGGAGTACGGATTAAAGAGGTTGTGGCAAATGGTGGTTGAAAATCGTCAGCGCTCTGCCCAAGAAATTCGGGAAGCCGTGATTGATGATGTGCGGCAGTATATTGGCACTCAGAGGGTTTTTGATGATATTACTTTGGTGGTGATGAAGCAGAAATAGAGTTCAAAACCCCCTGGAGCACTCGGCGGTTGAAATTGGGGATTTTCAGGGGGCAACCCCCCCAACCGCCCCAAGCGGGCATTGCCCCTACTGTAGAAACTTTCGTCCCTAAGAAGCGGAGACTCAAAGATAAAGATGGCAGCTTACCAAGGGCTTCCGATCATGGTGAAACTACTCCAGTAGTAAGGATGAGAAAAGTTTTGGTTTGCTTGTTGTAAATGAGCAGGTAAATTTAACTTCTCGGCTGTTGTTACTAGCTTTCCGTTTTCCAGTCGCACTTTACCGGACATTATTGCTTGTTGAGCCAGTTGCAAAGCTTCTGCCTTAGTTGTGGTTCCTCGAAGCTGGCGGTAAAATTCGCTCATCAGCCCCAAAGTGCCTCCATCGTCAACATACCACAAACTCCCTAAAGCAGATTTCGCGCCGGATTTTACTGCTAAACCTCCAAAACCTAATTCTGCTTCCCGATCGCCCAAAGCAGTTCTACAAGCACTTAATACTAACAAGTCTACCTGCGGATTGCGCCAATTTAAACTCTCCATGCGATCGATCTGCAATTTGGAATTCCACAGTTGAATGTAGGAATTGCTCGCTTTTCCCGGTTTGAATTCAGCGTGAGTTGCTAGGTGAACGATCCGAAATCCTCCCTTGGCGTGCTCCGAGTTGAGATTATCTATAGTGAAAGTGGAATTGAGGAAAGATGGACTCTGCCACTGAGCGGAAATCGCCTGCAATTCGATCGGCACACTGGGCAAGGGCTGTTGGTCAACAAATTCTGACCGTCCCATTGCTAGCACTGTGGCATCTCTAACTGCTTTATAATCGGTATTAGTCGAACTAAAACTCGGAATTAGGCTAAAACTGTATTTTTCAATCAAGAAGCCTTTACCGTCGTGCAAAGCGGCAAAGGGCAGGCTTCGCAATCCTGGATCGACTGACAGTAACAAAGTCTGAATTCCTAAGTTTTGTAAGTCTTTTTCTAGGGGTGCGATCGCCCATTTATATAATTGCTGGGCGGCGGCTAGATAGGTGGTACTAGCGCGTTTTGCGGGATTGGTGATTTCATTGCGAAACTCTTGGACGGTGGGGAAAAGAGCTGCTCTGTTGGCTTCTGGGACGCTGTAGTGAATCGGCCGCCCCACGGGAGGAACTAAAATTAGTTCCAGTCGATCTTCTCGCGAGACTATGTAGATAATACCAGACCGCTTGCCGGTTTGCTGTTCGATATTTTTTAAAGTTTGTTGGAATGTCGAAATCAAGACTTTTTCGTCTGGGAGGTTGGCTTTTACCCCCAGGTATTCTCCAAATTCTTGGTTCCTCATTTTTTCGATTCCCCAGACTGTTTCCTGTATGTCGTTACTTTCAAAAAGTCGATCGGGAGGCGGGGCGTACCCCAGAACTAAATTAGAAGTAGGGTTAACGGTTGGTGGTTGTGTTGATGCTACGATGCTGGGGGGTAATTGACGGGTGATACTTTGATCGATGGTTAAAACTCGATCGGCTGCTACACCGGGATTGTCTAGAGGTGGAATTTTGCGGCGTTGAAAGTCTTCTGAATCGAGGGTTGAGGGTGTAGCTGCGGGTGTGGGGGATGCTGGTGTGGCGGTGGGTGCGATCGTCCTGGGCGGCAATGCGTTGGCCTTAGAGTCGATCGAAGGTACTGCTACTGACTCCTGCGGAATTATTTGCCCAAACATCGGCGGAATTATTACAGTCCTATCTGGAATTGTTGGCGGAATTATTACAGTCCTATCTGGAATTGTTGGCGGAACTATTACAGTCCTATCTGGAATTGTTGGCGGAATTATTACAGTCCTATCTGGAATTGTTGGCGGAACTATTACAGTCCTATCTGGAATTGTTGGCGGAATTATTACAGTCCTATCTGGAATTGTTGGCGGAACTATTACAGTCC
>NZ_JAUBQW010000155.1:0-14055 GCF_036701485.1 Microcoleus sp. Pol11C3
TGCACTTTATTCTCGATCGCGCGCTCAAAACCCAGGCTACCTCAAGTGCGATCGATATATTCAGCAAGCCCTATTTACACAAATTAGAATAGACCAAAGGTATACTCCAAACTCAGTCCCACAGATAACTGTATCTGATGAACTCATTATTATCCCCTCATTTAAAATGGACAAGGTAGCAAATATTATATTCTATGCCTACCATCCTAAAGCCGATCGCCCCCTTGGAAAAACTCAACTAACGAACATCCCGCCCTTTCACGTCAGCCGATCGGGATCGACACCCAACTCGCGCAACTTTGCCGCCAATACCTCCGCCCGCAGACGTTCCTGTTCTGCTCGGTCGCGTTCCTGTTCTGCCCGCTGGCGTTCCTGTTGGGCCTGTTCCGAACTCCACAGCAGCAACTTTCCCTGCGAATCCCACCAACGCAGCCAATTCATAGTTTGCCCCAGCCGTTCCCCCGACCAAATCCCCAGCCACAAATCCAACTGTGGAATCCGCACCCGTCCCTCAGCATCAGCAGCCTGCGTTTCATAGGCTCCATTTTGCAGATACCGCACTTCCAGCTTGGGCTCGTAGGGGTCGTAGGTGACGTAGGTGGGCACTTGCAAAATCTGCTCGTAGAAGTAGAGCTTGCCGTAGGGAGGAGTCGATCGCACGGACAGTTCGCCGTAATCTTCATTAGACAAAAACTCCATCACCACCGATACCGGCGCACCCTCCAGATTCGGCGTGTAACTGCGGCGAATGGTGCCCTCTGCGACTCGATGCACTTGCGGCGCGTAAAACCAATCCGGTGCTTTGACTACAGTCTGCTTATTTACTGTCGCTACCAGTCCAAAATTGGAACCGATTAGGGCGATCGGTTGAATGCGTCCAGCGGCTCCCAGAGCATCGGTGAGAGCGGCAGCAAGGGGCGGTTGTTGAATATTCTCCACGGGATCGTCCGGTAATACAAAGTCCGCTGGTAAGGCTTCCCAGGTGACAGTTGGTGTTTTGGAACTCGATGGGATTTGAAGTACCATTAGCTCATACCATTTTAGATTTTAAATTTTAGATTTTAGATTGTAAAAGCGTAGGGAAACGGCATTGCCGTGCTCTCCGGGTAAGGACAAAGGACTATATAGTGTTTGGATCTGCACCCATAAATCCGACTTTTACTCCAGCAGCTTTCATTGCTTTCATTGCTTTATCGTGCAGGAAAAGCAGTATCAATAGACTTAAAAGAGGTACCAACAAACCAAGCATGAACAAGATCAGCAATACAACTGAAATTTTCAGAGATCTCCCCAACTTGTACAGCGCAAATATTTGAAATACTGCGGCTGCGAAATACACCACGAAAACTATACGTTGATCGCTAAAAACAAGATTAGATAAGTTACCTGGTATCACGGCGAGGATCGACCATAAAAATAATCTGTGATACTTAGCAATTTTTTGAAGCTCGGGACGTGAAAAGCTTGTGTTCATAGGACTCCTTACAGATCACCGAAAGATGGAGCTTTCAATTAACGATTTTTGGTAGATGGATATAACCTACTTTTTATATATAGCTTTGTCAAGATGAAATTCTTAAAGTTTTTTAGTTTCTCCGAGATTTGTGATGGAAACGGTGATCGGTCGGCTCTGCTTCCATTTTCTGAAGCGAGGCAGAGCCGACCGATCTCGGTTCCCAGGCTCTTCACCTGGGCATCAGTTACTAAAGTCCTCACTACGAACCTTAATTAAAAATCAATACTCAAAGGCGCTCTCGGAAACGGAATCACATCCCGAATATTCCCCATTCCCGTCATAAACTGCACTAACCGCTCAAATCCCAAACCAAAGCCAGCGTGAGGCACAGTACCGTAGCGGCGCAAATCCAAATACCACCACAATTCCTCCTTATTCATACCCTGGGCTTCCATGCGCCGCTCCAACACATCCAGCCTTTCTTCCCGCTGCGAACCGCCGATAATTTCCCCAATATTAGGAGCCAAAACATCCATTGCTCGCACGGTTTTCTCGTCATCGTTTAAACGCATATAAAATGCTTTAATCCCGACGGGATAATCGCTGACAATGGTCGGCTTTTTAAACAAATCCTCAGCCAAATAACGCTCGTGTTCCGACTGCAAATCCAAGCCCCAACTTACCGGAAAATCAAACTTTTTGTCGGCTTTTTCCAAAAGTGTGATCGCCTCAGTATAAGTAATCCGCTCGAACTGATTATTAATGATATTTTGAGCAGTAGCCAAAACCGTTTTGTCAATGCGCTCGTTGAAAAACTCCATATCTTCCGGGCACTGCTCCAAAACGTATTTAAAAATGTACTTTAAAAACGCCTCAGCCAAATCCATATCTCCCTGCAAATCGCAGAAAGCCATCTCCGGTTCTATCATCCAAAACTCAGCCAAATGCCGCGAAGTATTAGAATTTTCCGCTCGGAAAGTCGGGCCAAAAGTGTAAACATTTCCGAAAGCCAGCGCCATAACTTCCGCTTCCAACTGGCCACTAACTGTTAAATAGGCGCGCTTTCCAAAAAAGTCTTTAGCATAATCAACCTCTTGCGAATCTGTGCGCGGCACATTCTTTAAATCAAAGTTGGTAACGGCGAACATTTCTCCCGCACCTTCGCAGTCGCTAGCAGCAATAATGGGAGTGTGAACCCATAAAAAACCGCGTTCTTGAAAAAATTGGTGTACCGCCGCCGAACAAGCATTACGGACTCGAAAGACAGCACCGTGGGTGTTTGTGCGCGGCCGCAAATGCGCGATTGTCCGCAAAAATTCAAAGGAATGGCGCTTTTTTTGCAACGGATAAGTTTGCGGGTCTGCATCGCCGTAAACTTGTACTTGTGAAGCTTTTAATTCAATTCGCTGTCCTTTCGCCGGTGACGCTACCAGCACGCCGGACACTTCTAAAGATGCACCTGTATTTAGTTGTTTGAGTACATTTTGAAAGTCTGGCAAATCGGCATTGATGACTACTTGCAAGTTAGCCATCGCCGAACCGTCGTTGACTTCCACAAAGGCAAATTCTTTTAATTCGCGTTTGGTACGCACCCAACCTTGAATAGTTACAGTGTCTTCGGGTTCGCCACCGCGCAAAATTGCTGCAATTCGTTGATTAGTCATATCCACTCCCGTTTATTTAATATTATTTTGCACCATATTTCTCTCTTTTCTCTTCCTCTGCGCCCTCTGCGCCCTCTGCGGTAAAAAAATCAAAAACTATCCCGCATAGGATTTCAAAATCCAACCGATTAAAATACCGAGTCCCCCAAAGCGAACTGCTTGCCAAAAAGGTTGTTTTATGCTTCCCCAAGAAAACAGGCTGCTTTCTAAATTCAACTCGATAGTTTCCAATTCTTGCTCAATTTCCCGCAATTCTTTTTTGAGTTGCGGCAATGGATTTTGGCGCAGAGACTGGCGCACATCTTCGCGCCGATGGCCGAGTTCGTCTTGGCGCTGTCGATCGACCTGAATTTGAGTGTACCGTTCTTTGACTGCCGCGAGCGATCGCTCCACTGCTGCGAGCGCTTGAACAAACTCGCTTTCTTGCTCTTCCGAATTTAACTCTGACGGCTGTTGAGGCATTTCGATCTGCAAACCTGACAATAATAATAAAAAAAACCGATTTCCAATTAAGTTGTTATTATATGCAGTATATTTTTTAAATTCAGAAACGGCAGCCAAATCCGTATAATTGCCAATTATGCTTGAAACTACACAAATAACCCAAACTGTCAACCTCAACGAGCTGAGCACGGTAGAACTAGCCCAAGCTCTAGCCGCGCGCCTCGCCATCCACGAAAAAGACTGGCACCGCCTCAAAGCCAACCGTTCCGCGCGGGCCTGCGAGCAAGCTGCGGCCGCTTTGGTCTTTTTGCTTAAAAAACAGCCCGAAGAAGCTCTCCCGCGCTTAAACCAAGCAGCAGGATGGCTGGATCGATCGATATCTGCTCCTCCCTGTCCCACCCACGGCAAATAATTTTGAGTTTTGGCTTGATTAGTCGCTCAAAACTTAGACAATCGCGCCGCTCGATCGAGCAGCGCGATTGTGAGTTCAAAAAATTTATACTTTTTTAACTCAAAACTCACATTTTGCATTATGATCAGCTATCAATAGCCAAATCGTTCAAATTCTCACTGCAAACTTCAGCCCGAGAACGAAAAATTTTCCAGGTCTAGCTGAGGTGAAAACTGCTGCCAAATAGCGGTGCTAGCGCAAGCGAGGCAGTCGGTAGCGACTGGGAAGTTCTTTGCACAGCCGTAACTCTGTACCTTGAGAATTCCACTCTACCCGATCGAATATTTGGTAAAGAATAAACAACCCCCTACCACATTCCTGTTCCACATGGGGGAGTGCAGATTCCTCTACAACATCCTCTGCTAGGAGACTGTCGCAATCATCGGTATAAAGGTTACAACTGCAAGGAGCATTAAAGCCAGAACCTTCATCCGATATTACCCACCAATATTGGTTTTGGACGATCGAAAAACGGACTCCAACAGTTTTACCGGGGTCTAACTTGTTTCCATGCTTAGCAGCATTTACCAAAGCTTCTTGAAGCCCCAACCGCAATTCCGCTTGCCAGTAATCTGGCACCTCTGCTAGGAGCAGATCCAAAATAGGACAAAGGTATAGAGTAGAAGCGAAGCTAATCGTAATCCAATTGCGTCCGACGGGACGAGGTGAAATAGCAATCACTCAGAAAACTCCCTAACTTTCAGGTGGATAAAGTTCACACCCTGCATAGTTGGCTCCCTAGTATTCAAAATGCTAATTAATTGAGCGGCGCAGCTCTACTTCTATCTTAGAGTATCAAAGCAATTAAGAACAGCAAACAACGTCACAAAATATTCAGCGATTCTGAGAAACTTCTGCGGAGAACAATCAGTAATTTTACTTATAACTTCTCCCAGCCGCGAAATTTTTGATGGCGGCTTTTGCCAACTCGCAACCAAACGGTTCGCTGCATCCCCCAAGCCGTCAACACCTCTTTCACAAACGATCCCCACCTTGAAAACCTCGGAAATAACTATAAAAAAGTTGATCCCTTAAGGCTCGCCAATCAGGTTCTACCCTCGCCGCCAAGCTTTGCACCGATCGCCCCAGAGCTATCTCTTACCGCCACACAGCACAATCATCATACCTAGGTATGTTGCAGCCAAAACCCGATTTATTTTCCCCAATGCGATCGGGCCCAACATCTCCCATTGCTGCGACCCTCACAAAATCAATATTCGTTACAAAACTTATTAATCCTGAGTGCAGAAGATCCCCAGATCCCAACTAGCTCACATTGACGAATCCTTTGCTAGCGGAACCCCGGCGCGGATGCCAAACTTTATAAATCTGAGCGTCGCGATACAATAGTTAAAGTAAATAATTATTTCTTTACATCATGCAAACAACCCCAGCCATCACCACAGCCCCCATAGCCGGCACTTACTGGCAGTGGCGGGGGCATTCAGTATACTACGTTCGATCCAGCGATCGGCATCCAGAACGCCCTCCCCTGCTGTTAATTCATGGTTTTGGAGCCTCCACAGACCACTGGCGCAAAAATATCAGCGGCCTGAGCAAAGACTTTGAAGTGTGGGCGATCGACCTTTTGGGATTTGGGCGATCGGCAAAACCCGAATTGCAGTACAGCGGCGACCTCTGGCGCGACCAACTCCACGACTTTATCACCAACATCATCGGCCGACCCGCCGTACTAGCCGGCAACTCCCTCGGAGGCTACGCCGCCTTGTGTGTAGCAGCCCAGGGCCCCGAATCAGCAGCCGGACTGATATTAATCAACAGCGCCGGCCCCTTCAGCGAACCGCAGCCGGCACCCGAAGCCCCGCCCTTGCAAAAAGCCATATCTGTAATAGCTAAAACTTTATTTCAGCAAGATTGGGCAAGTTTTCTGCTGTTCCAGTACGTGCGCCAGCGATCGACAATTCGGAAAACCCTAGAAAAAGTTTATCTCGACCAAAGCGCGGTTACAGACCAATTAGTAGAAGAAATTTACCAACCATCCTGCGATCCCGGTGCTCCCAAAGTATTCGCTTCCGTATTCCGAACACCCCAAGGCGAAAAAATTGACGTATTACTTAGTCAATTAAACTGCCGGTTGCTAATGCTGTGGGGAGAAGGCGATCCGTGGATGAATTCCACAGAAAGAAGCGCCAAATTTCGCAAACACTATCCGCAGTTAACAGAATACTTTATCAAAGCTGGTCACTGTCCCCACGACGAAGTACCAGAACAGATAAACGAACTGATTCGGGGATGGATAATTGACAAGGGCATAGGGCATGGGGCATAGGGCATAGGGCATAGGGCATGGGTTACTGGTTATTGGTTATTAGAACGAAGAACTAACGAGAAACATAGGACAAATAACCAATAACCAATAATCAATAACCAATGACTAATGACTAATGACTAATGACTAATGACTGATGACTTCATTTAACTTTCTGGTTAATCTCAACTCAAACATTCTGAGGAGACGGAAACCATGACCAGCAAAAAGACTCGCCGCAATTTTATATTGAGCAGTATAGCTGTTGCCAGCGGCATTGCAGGCGCTAAGGCGATCGAACAGCAGGATCGGGAAATCGCAGCCGCACCCAATAACCAGGCGGCCGCCACAGTAAAAATGCCAGAACGACTGTTAGGCAACACCAGCGTGAAAGTGCCGATTTTCGGTTTGGGTGGGGCCGGACAAACACCGCTGTCGCAGCCGGGAAGAGAAGCAGAAGCGGTGGTGCAAATTGAACGGGCGATCGAACTAGGCATTAGCTATTTTGACACGGCGGCCGAGTACGGGCCCAGCGAAGAAAACTTAGGCAAAGTTTTGCCACCATATCGATCGCGCCTATTCCTAGCCACAAAAACCGCCGCCAGAGACAGAGACGGCGCGTGGAGAGATTTAGAGCGATCGCTCAAAAGATTGAAAACCGATCGGATCGACTTGTGGCAACTCCACCACGTCTCATTCCAAGCCGAATTAGACCAAATTTTCAGTGCCAAAGGAGCAATAAAGGCGATCGAAGAAGCCAAACAGCAAAAAATAATTCGTTTTTCCGGCATCACCGGACATCACGAACCAGCCATTATTGCCGCAGGCTTGGAGCGCTATCCTTTTGACACAACATTAATCTCCCTCAACGCCGCCGAAAAACATCACCCGCGCTCCTTTGTTACCAGCGCTTTACCAGTTGCAAAAGCCAAAAATATCGGCGTTATAGCCATGAAAATACCAGCTTACGGCAAATTATTTCAGAACGGTGTTTTAGATGGAATGCACCAAGCAATGGGCTACACGCTTTCACTCCCCGGCGTGCACTGCTGCGTCATCGCCGCCGACTCAGTAAAGCAATTAGAAGAAAACTTTAAAGTCGCCCAAGCATTCAAACCCCTGAACACAACAGAAATGGCAGCACTTGAAAAACGCACCGCCGCCGCTTGGCAAGAAAATACATTTTTCAGACAGTGGACTTAAAATACCAACTCCAAAATCCCTTTTTTCCTGTGTGTTCGTTGTGGTGTATTTGTTGTGGCGCGGGCGTCCTGCCGATGAATCATCTTATGTGCGATCCTCTTCGAGGGCTTCGCTAACGAACGGCTGCAATCAAATTGTTTGGTAGTGAGAACTGGACTCCTCATAAAACTACTAGAACTCAAGTCCTCACTACAAACCTATAATATTTGGCGTTGCGGATTTAGGGTATGAAAGATTAAATATGCAAATCATAGAAACCAGTATCCACAAAGCTTCTGGATTTTTAACTTATTTTTTTCATACCCTGATTAAGCAACGCCTAATATTTATGTTAGCGAACTTGCTTTTACCTGCCGTGAAAATATAGCAACCGCCAAGCCGATTAGGAGATTTTAAATTGCTCAAACCATTGCGATTGTTGCTTCTTCCGTCTTCCGTCTTCCGTCTTCCTTCTTCCTTTTGCTATATTTAAAATCACAAAACAACGCGACCAAACCAGGTCGCGTTGTTTAATATCATAAAAAATGCAATTTGTCAACAGCAAAGAGCTACTTTTTTTTCCGTTTAGCCTTATCTAACCGCCTGCGATCGCGCCATTCAACCGCAGTCAAATAAGCGACCCCGCCAGTCACGGTCAGCAGCAATACAAAGGCAACTAAAACGAGAATATTAGCAATCGAAAATTCCACAACCCCTCTTCCTCTGATTTTACATTTTCTACTTTCGATTTTAGATGAAAAATGTTAACAATTAACAGTTGAATGTTGACGGCTAACTGTTAATTGTTAACACTCGATTCAAACTGCTGGCAAATCTTCCAAAATTGTAAACCTCACATGATTAATTGCCAGACTCCCCACGGAAACAGCCTCCTTGTTCAAAGGAAGACCCCCACTCGTGAGACTTTGAAACCGAATTCCCTTGCCAATTTCTACGTGATACCAAGCCAAACCCATAAAAAATCGCAAAGGATAAGGGCCTCTGTCTTGAATATCATCAGGATTAGATTCCATCGGCACCCAGCCAAAACCCGGAATGTAAAATTCCAGCCAAACGTGATTGAAATCCGGCTCCAGCGACACACCTTTTCTGTCAGCAAAAGCCGGACACTTGTAGCGCCCGATCGTGCGGCAAGCAATCCCGTTTAACCTAGCCAAAGCCAACAACAAGCCCACGTACTCGCCACAAGAACCGATACCGCGGCGTAATACAATATCGGGAGTGTCAATGTGAGGCCTAATCCCGTAAGAAAGTTGGTCGTAAACAAAATTGCGAATGCTCAGTAACTTCCTCAGAATGTTAGTTTCCGAGCCAATGGCAGCTACCGCAGCCGATCGCACAATCTCCGTCTCCATCGCCAAATTGTCATTATCCACCAAATATTTAGCTGCAAACTCCGGCGACAGCTTCGGAATCTTTTCGACATTCGGAGGCAACAACTGATACTTAATCGATCGAACTTCTAACAATGCCTTCCAGCCAAAAATTCGGCGTTCCCCAGGGTGCAGCCGATCGAACTTAAACACCGCCACCCGTTCTCCTTCCTGCATTTCCTCAGTAAAAGGCATTCCAATCGGCGTAATTTTCCTGACCTTTTGCCGATGAGTTTGCGAAGGCAAAGCAATCCGCCATTCCAAATTTTCGATTTCTACCTCATCGAGAGGAGACAGTTCCTCCACATAAGACATTTCCATCAAAAAACCGTTTGACAGAGCGTAGCGCTCGGCTTTATTGTAGTGAAAAGACAAAGGCTGAATAAAAGTGCGATCGCGCTTCGTCAACTGAAAAGGATCTTCCGAATTCGGGTCATCCCGGATGTAAAGTTCATCCCCCGCATAAGCCACGTACAGAACCTCTTCCCCGGTTTCGGAATCCTTGTGGAAAGCCAAACCAGAAGGCAACTCAAAGGGAGTCAAAACACTAAATTTAATCTCCCCAGTTCCCCGTTCCAAACAGTAAACAGTTTGCTCAGTCTTGTCACAAACCCAAATTTCCTCATCCCGGACGGTGATATTTTCTACCCCAATACCGGGAGCGCGAAACCGAGTAATTTCCCGACCCGTTTTTAGGTCAAAAACCAGAATATAGCCCAATCTCTCGCAAGTCACATAAAGCGTAGATTTCCACACAGCAATCCCGTCAGCAGGATAAGAAAGTGAAACAAAATGTTCGGGTTTGAGTTCAGCGATCGCCCCGTCCCGAATTGCGCCCCGACAGCAACAAATATCCTCATCCCGCGCAAACCACAGAGTATCTTCCGAAATAGCCAGCCCCGTTGCGCCCGCAAACTTAGCCGTTTGATAAGGATTCAAAACAGTAGTGTTGTCACTTTCTTTATCGATCTCCAATAGCAGCCCTTCGGCGCGATCGACAGCGAACAACCTATTTCCTAAAAAAGCAATGCCGTGCAGTGCCAAGACTCCGATGGGTCTGACCATCCGCAGCCCCGAAGGCTGTTTGTCCGAGAGAACAGGTGAATCGAGATTCATGCTAAATTTCTTGCCGGTATTGTACAGAAAACCTGATTTGTAACTTGTAGCCGATCGCTTGAGGTTCACCCGCAAAATTGCCGAGTTTCCTGATATCCAGGATTGACGCATCAACCGGGTGTTTTTACGAAAAGAAGCGTTGTAGCCTCTTGCTAGAGTTAAAAGAGCCCGAATATTAGTCTTTGTCAAACTTGGGTTTAACAAGTTCAACCCAACCTGCTGCCGTGAATGAAACTAAGTATAACTACTAAGCTACCACTGACAAACGCGACACAGAATTCTATGTTGATCAGAGCGACCAAAATAATCGTATCTGCCTAAAGATATAAATTAAGTACAACAGATTACTATATCCGTCAAAACCTTGGATAGAATAAAACCGTGCGATAAAGTTCCTAGGTTCATCAAAAGGCAGGTTCGTCATGGCTTTGAAGTCTGCTCTAAATATCGGTACTCTTTCCTTAATTCTGTCTTTAGAGGCAGTTGTCGCCGGTAGTTTTTTAATACCAGCAGAGGCTCTCAACAGCCGCGCAAACATTGTCCAGCGCCCCTCACCACCGGAGCTACCCCTCAACTGGCAAACAGTTAAACCCCCTGAACCCAGCGGAAGCAGACCGAACATTCAGCCGGGCTCCACGTGGAATAGCTTTCAACCGCCGGAGGACGGAGTACCCGGAAGGCGTGAAGGGGGAGGAACCCGCGGCTTAGAATGCCCCACGGCCACAACTGCCTTAACTGCCTTGATTCCCCAATCAACTATGGGGCAAACCATATCAGCAAAGCCAACATTTTTCTACTACCTTCCCGTAGCCCTCGACAAAACAGTTCAGTTTGAGTTAGCAGACGAAAGGGACAAAACACTATACAAAAAAAGTTTTCGCATGGTAACTAGCCGTGCAGGTGTCGTTAGCGTCAGCCTCGGCTCCGACGACAACTCGCCAGCCCTGGAAGTTGGCAAAAACTATCAATGGTACTTTACTATCAAATGCAACCCAAAAAATACAAGAGATGATGTTCTCGTTTCCGGGTGGATCAACCGCACCGCAATCGCCCCAACCGTGAAAACAGAGTTGGATCGATCGTCCGATATCACCAAGCTCAGCATCTTCGCCCAACAAAGTCTCTGGTACGAGTACCTGGCAACTCTAGCTCAATTGCGTATCGAGTCTCCCAGCGATGCCAGTTTAGCGATCAAGTGGTCAGCAGTGTTGAACTCAGTCGAACTCGGCAAAATAGCCCAAGAACCCTTAGTCGCCAGTGAGTTAACACCTATCACAAGAAAATAATTCAGGCGTTGCTTAATCAGGGTATGAAAAAAATAAGTTGAAAATCCCCAAGCTTTGTGGATACTGGTTTCCATGACTGGCATATTTAGCCTTTCATACCATAAATCAGCAACGCCATAATTCAACACCAGTTTCAAAAAAGAATGCAACGGTAGGCAAGCCCCAAACGGTGATAGCCATCAGTCGATTTTAGATTTTAGATTTTAGATTTTAGATTTTAGATTTACTTGCTGCATTGAATCTGGGAGCAGGAACAGGAGTCTAAAATTTTAGGATCTACACTGATCAGCATTCGGGGCACTGTACTCGTTTGTGGGCGAGTCATTGCCAAATCTGAAATCTCAAATGGTATGACTGGTGCAGGAAGTACGAAAAACTCGGTTTCGAGCGGGGTGTTTAGCAGCGCCATAGATGATTTTTGGCTGTTCCGGGTTTTTGGGTCGATCGTCGTAAATCAATGAAAATTTTTGTGCTAAAGAGCCGTTCGGGCTCCTGGCATCTTGAAAGCTGGACTGTGGAAATTTTGATGGTCAAAATTCGCCTAATACTAAATGATAAACTGGCATAGTCAAGCAGCCGACAAACTTATTTTAGAGAAATTATTAATTATGCGCCCGAATGCAAATATTGCACTATTTCGGTTGGGGATTTCACTTCTAACTGCGCTCCCGATGGCTTGCTTTTATGCGAATAAAGCTATATCCCAAACAAACGATATTTCTCAGTTGCCCGTCGCCGCTGACAACTCAGCAGATACGGGCAATCAAGTATTAGCACTGCAAAAACTGGAAATCAACCAGGATGAAACAGCGACCAACTTAAATCAGCTTCCCGATTGGATCGAGACAAACCCTGAACCAGAAACACAATCGAACCCCGCCGAGAACAGCCAAGATGCCTGTTCCACAAGCAGTTTGATTGATTGTGGTACGGGCATCTTGCCCGTAGCAAAAAATCTGGTTGACAACGATCCCCAATGTCTGAACCCGCTAGATTGTAATTTTTTAGCCCAGAACCCACAGACGCCACCGGGAAACCTCCCGCCCGACTTAAACCGCGAGCGGTTACAAGATCCGCTGTTACCGTCGCCGCCGACTCAGCCAGATCCAAATCGCGATCGATTTCTGCAACCCGCCCCGCAGCCTTCCCCAGAACCTCCCCAAGTACCGCCAACAGTAGCGCCGGGGCCCTCGTCGCCAGTTCCCCCAACCCTGCCGAATACACCAATTGAGGTGCAGAAAATTCAAGTAGTTGGCAGCACAATTTTAAGCCAAGATGAAATTAATGCCTTAGTCAACCCCTTAGAAGGCCGTTCTACCACCCTAGAACAGCTCAAACAAATCGCCGACAAAATTACCGAAATTTACCTCAATCGTGGCTACATCACTTCGAGAGCAGTCTTGCCGCCCCAAACTATCACCGCAGGGGTAGTCCAAATTCAAGTGATTGAAGGCAAGCTAGCCCGAATTGAGGTAGAAGGAACTAAAAGATTGCATCCGAGTTACATCCGCAGCCGAATTCGACTCGGTGCCGGAATGCCTTTAAGCACAGCTTCATTAGAAGACCAACTCCGGCTGCTGCGAGTCGATCCTTTATTTGACAATGTAGAAGCCAGTCTGCGGGCTGGGGATAATGAAGGCGAGAGCATTCTGATAGTCCGAGTCTCGGAAGCTAATCCATTTCAACCTAGTTTCAGCATTGACAATTACTCGCCTCCCAGCGTCGGTTCCGAAAGATTGGGAGTTAGTTTGCGGCATCGCAATATAACAGGAAATGGCGACGAACTTGCGGCTGCTTATTACCGATCGCTCGGCGATTCAGATGTGTTTGATTTCAGCTATCGCGTGCCGCTAAATGCGATGAACGGCACTTTGCAATTGAGGGCAGCGCCGAACCGCAACAGTATCGTACAAGCACCTTTTAACCGTTTTGACATTTCAGGAAAATCGCATTTATTTGAAGTTAGTTACCGCCAGCCTCTGCGGAGAACGCCGATCGAAGAATTTGCCTTATCTGCGGGTTTTACGTATCAAACAGGCAGAACTTTTCTCGCCGGCGACCCGTATGCTTTTGGCATTGGCCCGGACTCCAATGGTGTCACCACTACGAGCGCAATTAAGCTGGGACAGGACTACATTCGCCGCGACCCGCAGGGTGCTTGGGCCTTGCGATCGCAATTTACGATCGGCACTAGCTTGTTTGATGCTACTCAAAACGAAGGTTCACATCCAGACGGACAATTTTTTAGTTGGCTGGGTCAAGTGCAGCGAGTACAGCGATTGAATGACAAACATTTATTAATTTTGCAGGCAGACTTGCAGTTGTCAGCTAATAGTTTGTTGCCTTCGCAGCAATTTGTAATTGGCGGCGGGCAATCTTTGCGCGGCTACCGCCAAAATGTCCGTTCCGGCGATAACGGCTTCCGAGTTTCCATCGAAGATCGGATTACTTTGCAACGCGATGCTTCGGGAAATCCCAAACTTCAATTGGCTCCTTTTTTGGATGCGGGTACGGTATGGAACGTTGCGAATAATCCTAATAAATTAACCAATCAGACATTTTTAGCAGGTGTGGGTTTAGGGGTAATCTGGGAACCGATACAGCGGGTGAACCTGCGCGTAGATTACGCTTTTCCTTTGGTGAGAATTAGCGATAAAGGCGACAATCTTCAAGATAACGGCATTTACTTCAACATAATTTATACCCCATAAGGAGAGCTACCGTGTACACACAAGTCAAAGTAAACTAGGCTCATGTTTTGAGAGAGGTATAAACCGTGGACAACCCCATACT
>NZ_JAUBQW010000315.1:0-1142 GCF_036701485.1 Microcoleus sp. Pol11C3
AACATTTTGGGGTCTTATATTTTTCACTCCTTTCAAGTCAGTTATATCATACCTCATCTTTTCGATAAATGCTATATGTACCGATTTGTCAATCTCATCCTGCTAAAAAGTAAAAACTCTGCGGTGTCGGTGCTTGAAATGTATGAACCTGAAACCCAACATAACATTTTTATTGTAGCCTGCCGCACATTTATCTGCTACTCATCTCTATTTGAATCGGTTTAGGACAATGTTGAACTGCCCAGGCTAAAATTGTCCAAGATACCTGGAAAACCCGTTTTCTGGTCTCCCAGCTCAATTTATCTCATTTTGTTCAGCAATTTTCGGTCAAAAGCGTTTACAACTCTTAAGACGGGTGAAGCTTTGAACCGAACCTAAACTAATAATTTGAAGCTAAATTACTGCTATGTCCAATCTTTCTCTCAACCGTTTAAGTGCTAAACTTTCAAGAAAAGTTACTCTGCGAACCGTACTCATAGTTCCATTTGTCTTGCAAGTATTTGCAGCCGTGGGAATTGTGGGATATTTATCATTTAAAAACAGTCAAAGAGCAGTTAATGACCTTGCGGCTCAGTTGATGGGCGAGGTGAGCAATCGCATCGAGCAAAATTTGAGAACTTATCTGCAAACTCCGCACCAAATCAATCAAAGCAAGCTGGATGCAGTGAAACTGGGTTTTGTGAACATGAAAGACTTGTCAGCTTGGGAAAAGTATCTGTGGCGACAAGTGCAATTACATCCTTATATCAATTTTACGTCGATCGCTAACCCAGATGGAGAATATCGCACCGGCGAAAAGATGTCGAACGGCACTTTATTGATTAACGCATCGGGCCCGTCTACAAATTTTGATTTTTATTCTTACAATACTAATGATAGGGGCGATCGCACGACAGTAGCAGCCTCTGTAAAAAACTTTGACATCCGACAGCACCCTTCCTACACCTATGCGGCTCTAGCAGTCAAACCCACTTGGAGTTCAGTTTATATATCCTTCCTAGAACCCACCTTGATTCTCAGCGCGCTGCAACCAGTTTACAACAGCCAGAAACAGCTAGAAGGAGTATTATAGTCATTTCAAATAAATGTGAGACAGAGGCAAGATCATGATAAAATCGATAAAAATAGTTAATTAGAAAAAA
>NZ_JAUBQW010000156.1:0-13871 GCF_036701485.1 Microcoleus sp. Pol11C3
GAGTTTCACACGTTTGAGCTTGTTAAGAAAGTCCCTCTTGACTTTCTATCGCTCTTCTTAACTTGTCACCAATGAGTCGTACCTCATATGAGAGCTCGAAAGGCTATATCCCACATTCCGCAGATATGCCTCCAAATTTAAAATTATTAAATTTGGAGGCATGAAAACCTGAAATAAATACCTAGCTCATATTTCAAGTTTTGCTAAGATTAGATAATAGAGTCAGCAACACAGGTGTAAAAAATCATGAATCAGCCCCAAAACGAAATTAAAGTCCTCAACATAGACCATTTAGGAAGAATAGCCGGAATTATCGATGAAATGGAACTGGTAGAATTAGTGAATCAACAAGTGGGTATCAAGAAAAAAGAGATGCTAACTCCCGGACAAATAATGAAAGCGATGATTCTGAATGGATTAGGTTTTTTGAGCGCCCCCTTATACCTATTTGAACACTTTTTTATCGGCAAAGCAACAGAACATCTCATTGGAGAAGGAGTATTACCATCACATTTAAATGATGACCGACTAGCCAGAGTATTAGACAAATATTATGCAGTAGGCACAACACAAATATTTACAGCAATCGCCCTAAAAACCGCCTAAAAATTTCAAGTAAAAATGAATAGCATACATTTGGACGGAACTTCAATGTATGTACATGGGGAATACGCAAAGCCGTCAGAAAAAGGAGTCAATTCAGTCAAGATTGAAGGAGAAGTGAAAATTCAAGAATTTGAGCCTGAATCAGACATGAAAGCCATAGAGCTCAAACATGGATATTCAAGGGATCATCGACCAGACCTCAAGCAATTTATAATTGACATGATTTGTACAGGAGAGGGAGACATACCATTATATCTCAAAATAGACTCAGGAAATATCGATGACAAAAGTGTGTTTGTAGAGCGATTAAAAAAAATCAAAAAATCCTGGACATTTGAAGGAATAAATGTAGCCGATAGTGCCTTATATACCAAAGATAATCTCATCGCCCTGCTCGAAATGAAATGGATAACTAGAGTTCTTTTAAGTATAAAATTAGCTCAAAAGAAAATTTTAAATATCGAAAATGAGCAATGGACAGACAGTGAAATATCAGGATATAAAATGGTCGAAAAATTAAGTAATTATCGAGAAGTCGAACAAAGATGGTTGATAGTAGAAAGTGAAGGGAGGAAAAAATCAAGTATTCAACAAATAAATAAGCAAGTAGAAAAACAAAAAGAAAAAGCATCAAAATAATTGAAACAGAAATGCCTAACCTTCATTTAGAATTCCTCCCCGAATACAGCCCCGACTATAACTTAATTGAATTAGTATGGCATTCGGCAAAAGAATATATTGCCAATCGACTTTTTACATCTATTGAAGAGTTAGAGTATTTATTGCACCGCCTCTTAAATGAAGGGCAATTAATAATTAAATGGGGTCGCAAAATCAAAAATAAGGGCAATGCTTGTATCACAGTTTAAATGTGCAACAGCTTAGGAATGGAATATGAACAATTAATAGAGTTGATTCGATCGCCTGAGTTATTAGTTTTCCAAAATGCAGGAGTACGAACAAGCAGTAATTTCTTACAATCAAGCCCTACAAATTAAAAACGATTATACTGACGCTTGGAACAATCGAGGCGTTGCACTCTCCAAATTGCAAAAATACGAAGCTGCGATCGCTTCCTACGACAATGCTGCTAAAATTCGACCTGACTTTTACAGAATTTGGTACAACAAAGCCCGATGTTATGCACTACAAGGTAAAATTGAATTAGCCATTGAAAATTTAAAGCGCGCCCTCAATCTCAATCCGAATGTGTGTAAAGAGTTGGCAAAAAGTGAAGCTGATTTGGAGAAGATTCGCGAACATGAGGCATTCAAGCAGTTGATCAGTTAATAGCTGGAATTCTAGGCTGAGTGACCACAAATTATTTCTAATTTATCACTGGTGACTCATAAAAGTCACGCACCGAAAAATTACGCTATCTACATTCGATCTATCAATTCATCAGAAGTCACACAAAGTCTTGTGCTGTCTCGATTACTTTTGCCAATATTACACTTTTTGCAAAGAGTTTGTAGATTACTCATATCGTTAGAACCACCTTTTGAGCGGGGGATAATGTGGTCAACTTCCAATAAAACTCCATCTTCCCGTGCCGATCTACCACAGCTAAGACATTTCCATTTATCTCTAGCAAGTACACCCCACCATTTACCTGCTCTCACAAAAGAATAACTGTCTAGTTCAGGCATTTCTGAAGAATCGAAATCTTCCTCCTCGCTTTCTTCTGTTTCTATGTCATTTTCGGTATTTTTAAAAGCGAGATAAAATTCTTTGAATTGCTCAAGCCTATTTTCAAGCTGAGGTTCTCGTCCTTCACCAATACAAATAAATGATTCTGCTAAAGCGTATAAGAGGATGAATGCAATAATTAGTTCAGACAATCCTCGCCCTGGACTGACAGGAAAGTAGTATTTTGGTGAGATCAACCTTATAGCATCTGACCCTACTTCATCAGGCACAATTGCCTGATGAAGAGGCAGAACTTCAAATTCAGGATTATACGTCGTATGTGAAATACGTGCTACCGATAATAGTGGCATTAAAACCTCGCTATACTTAGCGACAAGTTGGGAAATTCTTGCCACGTAAGCATCATCTACGCCTTGACGAAATGGCATTAGCTCAGCATGAATTGTTCCACTAGGAAATACCTTAAACGTCAGATAAGTGGGATGAAGAAAGAATGGCTGTCCATTTCTCTTGAGAATTTTGAGGGGTTTGTCACCCCGTTTTGCAATAATTCCAATATGAACAAAGCCATAGTCTTTGTTCTCCTTTGCTTTATCTCGATGACTTGGAGAGTAGGCAAAAGTCATTCTCTCGTATGGATTCACATCGTAGACTTGCGCCACAATATCAAGGGTATAACGCAGTAACGTTTCTAGCCGAGGAAAGAAATAATTTTGCAGTGTTGAAAGCCTGGTTTTAGTGTCAGGGATATTGAAAATTTGAGTATCTCTATCTTCAAAAATTACTTCATTAATATTGTGACTATCTTGCACGTTTCTGACTCCATGTATTTCACGAGCTATTCAATCACACCGAGCGAGAGCTGGCTAGTTGGCTGTATTCCTAACTTGTGGTGTGAAATCCAATGTGACTTTTCCTTCCCACGTAAAATTTATCGAGATGGCTGTTTACTTAGACTAAGCAAGCCAAATATTTATTATACCGAAATTTTTCGTATATTCAACTCCTAAGTCACACAAATCCGAAACTGAGAATTAGATTTACAAGTTGATACAGTACGAGCAAAAAGAAGTCGTTCTATGCCAACTGTTCTCACACGGGAGGAAGTTCTAGCAATTATTAATCATTTATCGGAGTCATCAACTGCTCGTAAAATTACTTTCACGATTAGATAGTTGACATGACCCCGACGGATAGTATGCGCTAGCTCAAGATTGTGGTATTTACTGGCGCGAAACCGATGACTAATTACAAATATTTCTGCAACAACAAACCCATTTTCTCCTTAGTTCCAGCCGGCACTTGATCCAGCCGAGTCAGAATTGCATATTTCAAAGCTGAATGCGACTCGGAAACGGGGGGATTTTCTGTTAACCTCCGTACTGTTTCTTGAATGGCTTTTTGGGCATTTGCTGCATTGCGGTGCAAGTTTGCAACTACCATTTCTACAGTTACGCTGTCGTGATCCTCATGCCAGCAGTCATAATCGGTGACTAATGCTAAAGTTGCGTAGGCAATTTCTGCTTCTCTGGCTAATTTTGCTTCCGGCAAATTTGTCATCCCGATGACTGTCGCCCCCCAACTGCGGTAAAGGTGGGATTCTGCTTTTGTGGAAAATGCGGGGCCTTCCATGCAGACGTAGGTGCCGCCCCGGTGGAGGTTAACGTCGGGGAGGTTCAAGGATTCGATCGCACTTGCCAATACTTTAGCCAATTCGCCGCAAACCGGATCGCCGAAGGTGATGTGAGCAACAATTCCTTCTCCAAAAAAGGTAGAAACTCGATTTTTTGTACGATCGATAAACTGATCCGGCACTACCATATCTAAAGGTTTCGCCTCAGCTTTCAGAGAACCAACCGCCGACGCTGAGATTAAATACTCAACTCCCAAACTCTTCATTGCATAAATATTTGCGCGATACGGCACTTCTGATGGCAAAAAAGTGTGGTTGCGGCCGTGTCTAGCCAGAAATGCTACTGGCGTACCGTCCAATGTTCCCACAATTGCGGCATCCGATGGCGTTCCAAAAGGTGTATCAATTTTTACCTCTTGAATATCCTTGAGGGCCTCCATTTTATACAAACCGCTGCCGCCGATAATTCCGATTTTTGCTTGTGCCATTTTTACTTTCTGCTTGAGTTTTACAAGAGTGATTCTATCGGGCCATCGTTAAGTTGGGGTAAAGATAATTGAAGATTTCGTGACAACAGTCACCCGATATACACTATATTGTCACCAAAAGTATGTGATATTAATCACAGTATGACTTCACAAAATCTTTAAAAATAAAGGTACATAGTTCTGTTAGTTATTTTTAGCGTGTTAAGACCATGACAGTCAGCTCTGCTAACCTCCCCAAAATCTCGATCGAGGCGATCGTCGAGCGCATCTTTGCTTTTCGGCAAATTACCCCCCTTGACAGACGGCTGCTGAAGTCAGCAATGCTAGCGGAGAAAGGTGTTAACGAAAAAGACCACTCTCACATCAACCGAGTGTGTCAGGGCATCCGAAACGGATTGATTTTAGTTGTGGAATAACTTTGCTACACTATCTCTGGCTAGCTCAAGAAGCTGTTTTAAAAGTTGTGTTTGAGTCTGTATCTCCGGGAACTGAGTTCGCACAATGTTTTACTATTTTTCGGCGCGCGATTGAGCGACATAAAAAATAATATTATTTACATCTTATCTATCAAAATTTAGCAGCCAAAAGCCTGTATATGTCATGCCACTATCATCGGGCTGCACTAACAAAAAATGTAATCCTTTACTTAAGTGCTTGCGCTGTTGGTAAATTTGGGCCGCTGCTTTTACCTCGCTATCTTCAAAAGTAGCCACAATCCACCTATCTACTAACCCAGCTTCCAATATCAATCCATCGGGTTCTCCAGCAATATAATTCAAAGCCAAAGGTTTGGCATCCTGAAGCCATCTAGCCAACCGCATAGACTGGCGTCCGCCGTCAATCACAACTCCCGGTACGGGTACTGTTGAAGCCAAGCCCAAATTCAGCGGTAACAGCAATTCTGGCATTTCCAAAATTGGCAGGGGACGCTCTTGGAAAGCCTCTTCAATGTCGCCGGCGGGTAGGGAAGCAAAACGCCAGCCATCGCCCCAGAGGTTTTCAGGTAAGGGTACGGGCGGTGGCGAGTCGAGGGCGATCGCACTGTAAGTTTCACCTGTATAATTAGGCATACTCGAATATTCTTTTGCGCGTTGTTGCAGCAGCAATTTCAGAGCCGCAGTGCGCCGAGTCGCTTCTACCTTGATACCCAAAACTTTGCCCGCAGCTTCGATTAAGCCCAGAGACTGAGGCCTAAATACTTGAATTAAGTCCGGCAAATTCAGAGTTTGAGCTTGCTGCTGCAGCTGCGAGGCTACCCAATTAGAATTTGCGGCGCCCTGGGGGCAAACAGCGCTAAATTGAAAACTGCCTTCCGAGTCGCAAATTAAGAGTTCCCAAAGGGGTTTGCCAGTTTCGTCTTGGAGAGGGCGGCGGTAGAAATCGGCTTGCCAAATACGCATAAATAATTAAAAATTAAAATATACAACTCGATCATTTTAATATAGCTTGGGGGCACGGCGATACAATACCGCTCCCCTGAGAAAAAACTTCTAGCGATATATTCTCAGTTCATAGTTGAGTTTTATTTCCATATCTAACACCCGTTAAAAAAACTGCAACTGTAGGCCAGTGCTCCCAACCGTGCTAATAATCAGTCATTCCCAATTCTAAAATCTAAAATCTAAAATAGAATAACGGCTCGCTTAGCCATCCTCCTTTAGCAATTAATTAGCCATTCCCCATTTATTTAAGATGGTGAACCAAATACATATCCAACTCGCCTTTATTTTTAGCATAAATTTTTCCTCGGTATTCGCATTCAAAAAAATCTCTAACTAATTCAAATGTGTCGTGAGAGATATTGATATTTCCAGGTACGCCGGAAGATTCCATCCGAGATGCAGTATTAACTGTATCTCCCCAGACATCATAGGAAAACTTTTTATTGCCAATTACCCCAGCCAGTATTGGGCCTGAATGAATGCCAATGCGAATATCCCAATAAGGAATATTTTGTTGAGCTTTCTGCAATTTCCGCAAATCCATGAACTGTCGAATTTCTAGGGCAGCAAGTACAGCATCAAAGGCGTGTGTTGGGCGAGGCGTAGGAATTCCCGCCGCGCACATATAGCTGTCGCCAATAGTCTTCAGTTTTTCCATAGAGTATTTATCCATCACGCGATCGAAATAAGAAAAACAATAGTCTAGTTCGTCAACCAACTCTCGCGGCGTCATGTTTTCAGATAACTGAGTAAAGCCTTTAAAGTCAGTAAATAAAACCGATACGCAATCATAATAAAGTGGTTCCACTTTGCCGTTATTTTTGAGTTCCTCGGCAATTTCAACGGGGAGCACGTTCAACAGTAGCTGGTCAGATTTGTGCTTTTCGGCATCGAGTTCGGAATACAGGCTATTTATCTCTTTAAAGCGTTCAGCATTGCGGATGGCTGAGGATAGTTGCAAAGCCAAAAGATAGCCAATCCGCAAGTCTTCTTGAGTGTAAGCCCGCGGCTTGGTTGTGGCAAAATTAATGGTTCCTAAAACCTTACCTTCGCTTTCCAAGGGAAGGATAATTTGCGAAGCGTAGGGGGATAAAATAGCAGTAGCACCCGCTTCTTGAATTAATTGAGGTTGACGTGTTGTGAAAGCCTTCTTAATAGGGCCGCCCTCTGCGAGGGTTGAAATATCTACAGGGATATGCGGGCCAAATAAGGTCATGCAAGCATTAGTGCTGTGCAGACAAACGCTACAGTGTTCAAAGTCCAGCAGCCATTTGGCTTGCTTGCCTACTACTCGTAAAATCTGGGTGAGATCGAGGGTGCGGTTAATGGCAGTGGCAATTTCATTGACGGCGGAAATGCGGATGGAAAGCGCTTGAGCTTCTGCTAACAAACGGCGGGCTGTCAACAGAAGTTCTTCTCGATCTTGATCTTCTAGCCGATCGCCCATAATAGGAGTATAAGATATAGATTACAAAGCATCTATTTCCAGGGCAATGGAATCGGTATATCGGTTGACAAAGCTAAACAGGTCGGCTGTGGCAATAATCTCAAAGATTTCAGAATCATCTAGCCCTAAATCCCGCAGGTTTTGGTAATCGGTTTCTGTCATTTCCAGAGGTTTTGTAGCAGCCAGCAAGCCAAAGGTAATTACGGCTTTATCACGTTTTGGTAAAGGGCAGTTGGCAAAGTCAGAAACTAGGGTTCGCAGGATTTCTTCGCTCATCCCCAACGCTGATAATCCGTGCAGGTGAACTTGGAGAGCGTACTCGCTAGCATTGGATTGGGAAATAGCGACGCCGACCATTTCTTTAAGCGTGCGGGGTAAGTCTCCTTGCAGGATGGTTCCCCGGAATTTTTTCCAATTTGCTTCTAATAGGTCAGGGTTGATTGCCATTGACTTGAACAGGTTGGGGACGATGCCAAACCCCAAGTCTGTCAAGATTTCTTCGTACACTGCTTTGGCTTTAGGATCGGTAAGTTGCTCGTATTCTGTAAGTGGAAAGTGGGTCATTGTTGTGTTGAACTTTACGGCAGTTAATTGGGGTTGGAATTTACATATTTGTTATGTAAGACCACTCAAAGGGCGGCCTTACGATCTATCTTGGCTTGAGCCGGATTGATGATGAAATGCACCGCTGTCAGCAAACCGCGAATCATGAAAATGAGCTAGCAACAAATCTGATTTTAGAGGCTGGATTAAACCTGCAATTATAGCAGTAACCGGAGCCAATAATATGCTGTTGCGATCGGGTTATAGTGCTAATCTTAGATGTTTCCAATGGCTGCTGTCAAGTATGGCCAATTCATGGGGCGCGGCGATGTGAAATCTTACCACAACTCTTGAATTAGAGATTGCTGTTCCGTTCGCTAATTGTTAGGCAGAAAACACTGTTTGATAGCTCAATCCGGCTCCATAAATGCCCTAAATCTTATGCTCCGGCGCGCGCACAGGGGAAGACACAAAACGCTGTGCGATCGAGTTTATTGCATTAATTCAGATGCTCCATCGACAACCGATGCCCCAGACAAGCTACGCTAACGCCTGCGACTAGAGTTATTATGGGTAAACTGTAAACTTCTATCATTGTCGCTGCATTTGCTATGAACCCTGCCCTGACTCAATTTGGCGCTCAGATGTCCCACCTCACGGGAGTGCGGGCAATTATGAAAGATATTATTGAAACTCTCAGAGCCGGCAGCGGGCAGGAGTTTATCAATTTGAGCGCCGGAAATCCGGTTATTTTGCCGGAAGTCGAGCAGTTGTGGCGCGACTGTACTGCGGAACTTTTGGCGGGCCCGGAATACGGTGAGGTGGTTTGCCGCTACGGTTCGAGTCAAGGCTATCAGCCGTTGATTGATGCGGTGCGGACGGATTTTAACCAGCGTTACGGACTGAGTTTGACCGATCGCAATATCCTAATTACTCCTGGAAGTCAATCGATTTACTTCTACGCAGCCAACGCTTTCGGCGGCTACACTACCAGCAAACAGCTTAAAAATATTGTTTTACCGCTGAGCCCAGACTACACGGGTTACGGCGGCGTTAGCTTGATTCCTGAAGCGGTAGTCGCCTGCAAACCCACCCTCGATATTGATGCAGCCGCCCACAGGTTCAAATACCGCCCGGATTTCAGCCAATTGTCGATCGACCAAACCACCGGTTGCGTCATTTTTTCCCGTCCCTGCAACCCCACCGGCAACGTTCTCACCGACGACGAAGTTAAGAAAATTGCCGATTTAGCTGCCAGTTTCGACGTGCCGGTGTTCGTTGATTCCGCCTACGGCCCTCCCTTCCCGGCTTTGAATTTTACCGAAATGACGCCGATTTTTGGCGGCAATATCGTGCACTGTATGAGTTTGTCGAAAGCCGGATTACCGGGTGAAAGAATCGGAATTGCGATCGGCGATGAAAAAATCATTCAAATATTAGAATGTTTTCAGACCAATATGTGCATTCATTCGCCAAGATACGGACAGGCGATCGCAACTCGGGCCATTGCTTCCGGCGCTCTTGCCGATATTTCCATCAACGTAATTCGGCCGTACTATCAAAGCAAATTTGCGATCGTAGAAACCACCCTAGAACAAGCAATGCCGAAAGATTTGCCGTGGTTTTTGCACCGGGGCGAAGGAGCAATTTTCGCGTGGTTGTGGCTGAAAGATTTGCCAATGACTGATTGGGAACTGTATCAAGAGTTGAAAAAAGTCGGCGTAATTGTCGTGCCTGGAAGTTCTTTCTTCCCTGGTTTGCGGGAAGATTGGCAGCACAAACATGAGTGTTTACGCATCAGTTTGACTGCAACAAATGATGAGATTGAAACTGCCATGAAACGCTTGGCTCAAATGGTAGAAAAGCTTTATCAGTCTTGATTTATTATACCAAATTCGCAGAAATCCACCTCCTTTCTGATTCGGCGGTGGAAACCGCTCTACAAGTCAAACTTTCGTCAGCCTCCGCAGACAAGCGAGATCAAGGGGGTATTTAAGCCGAATTTGGTAGGATTTCTCAGTCTTGCGTAGGTGGAGTTTGTTTGTGTAGTTTGAGGTCAAAAGCGATTTACAGCACTTCCGGCTATTATGAAGCACACCTTTACTCGTATCCCTTTCCTGTCCTAACTTTCGATACTGTCTACGTACCTCATAGCTGCCGGAAGTGCTGTAAATCGCCGACTACGATCGAGGAGTTTTTAACAATTACACCACCCGATAAACAAAACTCAGAGTTGCCCAAACATTCACATCCAAAGCCCAATCATCCGTCGATATCCCCACTTTCTGCACCCCCGGAATGCTAGCGGCGTGCAAATCTTCGAGTACCGCCCGCACCACATTTAAAGGATTCAACAACACTCGAATTGGCAGGGCATCCCTCGTTTGCTGCATTTCGGCTTCTATTGCAGCCAGAGTTTGAGCGAAGGTCTTCTCACTAAATATAATAAAAGTTTCCGCAACTCCGATCGGCCCAGATACCGCCCACCCGCTCGCCCCAGCCGCAGGCACGGTCAAATTCTCCCCTGGAGCGATCGCCCGCGACATAACTCCCACAGATTCTTTGCCCTCAGTGCCGATCACTGACAGCCGTCCCGCGCTGTCCGAGCAAAACACCGCAAAATAAACCGGGCGATCGCTGTCGTTATACAATGTGTACCGAACTCGGCTGCCTTCTGGCAAACTTAGTATATGAGCGCTGGCGGATTTCTCCCTTTCCCCGCTCAGCGGTTCCAGCCGATAATCACCGCCGGCCCGCACAGATTCCCGCTGCGCCACCGCCCGCGCTTGCGGCGCGAGAGTTGCCAGAGTTGCCCGCACCTTGAGCAGCGAAGACCCCTCATTAGCTGTCAGCCGCAGCAACTTCCCCGCTAGCAGGGTTTTTAACTGCGGAGTCAACCGCTGCACCGCCATCTTGACGGCTTCTCCCCCGTCGCCCTCAGTATCGGGAATCAGCATTTGACCCAAAGAAAACAAACCGTAGCGGCCTCGATCCAAAACAGGCCCAGCCGAGACAGTTTCGGCTAAAGTCGTTTCCGGGACTCTGCCGAACCGACAGTCAGCCGGTTGCTCGTTGCCTACCGCCGTAAGTTGCAGCAAAGTCGAGAAAGCACTGGTGGCGTCCACGCGCTCGATGCGTTCCAAACCCGAGTCCAAAGCTACTGTCAAACCGATATTTCGCGGCAATACCCGAATTTCTTCCCTCACCAGTTCGCCGACTGTTAATTGGCCATCTGTTTGAGCAGACCCATCTAAAACTTGGGCTTTAGCAGAGAGGCCCGTGCGTCCCCGCAGCAAAAGCCTCGCGCCCGCTGAAGAATCCACTGCAAACACAGAACCCACGCAGCACTCCAAAACCCCGGGCGACAACCCGCCCAGCCACAACTGCACAGTTTTGCCTCCGTCTTCCACCGCCGTTACAGCGCCGTCAGATGCAGGGGAATTCAAAATTAAATTTGAAAAATTCACCGCTGGCGCGGTTGTTAAATTGTGATTGAGAATTTGCGGTTGCTGCGATAACCCCGCCAGCTTGCTGTAAACATTACCCGCCGCGCGGCTGAAACTGACGCTAAAGCTGCTAGCGGGAGTTGCCCACCACAAAGTTTGGGTGAGGGCGTAGGTAAATAAACCTGCGGTAAATCCGTTCCACTCTTGTTCCGCGGCGAGTTGGGAATCCGCACCCGCGACCAGTAAGGTGGCGTCCGGACGGAGATTTGTGCGGGAGCGGAGGTCTTGGGCAAACGTTAATTCTGCGAGGCTTGGCTCGCCGATTGTGGGGCGGGGGCGGGAGCGAATGCGAAAGTTGCCGTTTTTGGAGAAACCCGGATAGGTGTAGCTGGTGTCGAGGATGGCGATCGCATTTTCTGTCGCGAGCGATCGCATCAGCAGCAACAGCGTTTCCTCTAAAATATCGTTCACTGCCCGGTTTGCTAGCAGTGGCAAAACATCATCCACCGGCACCAAACTGTTTTGGATTTTTCCGGGAGACTCGCCCAAGCTGACTCGACTACCGCAGCCGCTAAAGTGAAAAACTACCACGTCACCGGGTTTTGCTTGTTCCCTCAAGTGAGTCACAAAAGCCGTCTCGATATTCTCCCTCGTAGCTTGAGCGTCAGTCAAAGTCAAAATGTCCGACGGCACAAACCCAAACCGATAAATCAGCAGTTCCCGCTGCAATTCCACATCCGTGACGCAGCCGCGCAGAGGCGAGTCTGGATATTTGTCAACGCCCACCAATAAAGCCAATTTCCTGGCTGTCGGCTGCGCTAAGGCTTGGAGGTAGCGCGAGCCCAACGGCAGCCACAAAGCCTCACTGATGCCGATGGCGGCCAGCACCCGGCCAGCTTGCTGCAAAAATTCCCGCCGCTTGAGTCCCATTTTTAAATAGATTTGAATTTTAAGTTTTGAATTTTAAGTTAAATTCCCCTCAATAATTTTAGGGGAATTAATTAGATTGTGAGTGTTTAGTATGAAGGTAGTTTTAAGTTTTAACTTTTGAGCTTTAAGTTTAAAATTTCCCATTTAAAACTCAAAACTCAAAATTAAAAACTATGCAGAATGTCGCCCCCACCAATTTTCAAGATTTAAATCTCGTAATTGAAAATATTCATTGCCTTGGCTAATTCTGCCGCGACTTCGGGCCGGGAAAACTGCGGCGGCGGCAATTTTCCAGCGCGCAGCATTTCCCGAACTTTGGTTCCCGACAAATGCACCCGTTGTTCGGGAGTGCTTGGGCTTGTTTTAGTTGTAGCCATTTGTTCCGTCAGTGTGCAATAGAAAGCGTGCTCGAATTTCATCGGCACAATTCCCAATTCTCCCGGCTCAAATTCGTCAAAAATATATTGGGCATCGTAAGTGCCGTAATAATCGCCAACTCCAGCGTGATCGCGCCCCACGATAAAGTGAGTGCAGCCGTAGTTTTTGCGGATTAAAGCATGAAAAATTGCTTCTCGCGGCCCGGCGTAGCGCATCGCCGCAGGATTAATTGCCAAAATTACGCGATCTTTTGGATAGTATTTTTCTAGCAGAATTTCGTAGCAGCGCATCCGCACGTCAGCGGCGATATCGTCATCTTTTGTCGTCCCGACTAGCGGGTGCAGAAACAAGCCGTCTACTGTTTCTAAGGCGCATTTTTGGATGTATTCGTGGGCCCGGTGGATGGGGTTTCTGGTTTGGAAACCGACTATGGTTTTCCATCCTTTTTCTGTGAACAGCATTCTCGATTTTGCCGGGTCAATTTGGTATTGGGGAAACCGGGGGTCTAGTCCGCGTTCCAGCAGCCAAACATCGCCTGCGAGGTTAACGGGCCCGGATTTGTCTACTACTTGGACGCCCGGGTGTTTGAGGTCGTCGGTGCGGTAGACGTTGAGGGCTTCTTCTTCTTTGCTGTAGTGGTATTTTTCTGCAAGTTCCAAGAGCCCGACAAATTCGCCCGCCGGCGAATCGAGGCGCACTAAAGTGCCTTCTTTGAGGGAGTCGGCGACGGCTTGGGAGACCGACAGGGTGATGGGAACCGACCAAGGCAGGCCGTTGGAAAGGCGCATTTGTTTAACGACCGATCGATAATCAGCTTCGTTCATGAACCCTTTGAGGGGACTCAGGGCGCCTATGGCGATCATTTGCAGGTCGGAGATCGATCGATCCGAAAGCTGGACTCGCGGCAGGGACTCTGCTTTGTCGAAAAATTCTTGTCTTTGGTCTAGTGTGGCAATGCGGTTGACCAGGATGCCGCCGTGAGGGGCAATGCGGTCTGAATGCTGGCTCATGTCGATTTGAAGTTGTGGGTTTTAGCTGCCAGAGTATATCCTACCAAAGTATTGTTACAATTAATTAATTTTCCTCACTAAGTCGGCACACATGGTTTTGAATGTTGGTATTAACCATAATTTATTTCTCCACTCATGACATTTTATAATTTATTAGTGAAATCTATCGATTTCTGGCAAAAGCATTCAGGATTGAGCAATCTCAAAACTCATACTATTTATGGCTCTTCAGAACTTGTGGTGATAACTTTATCTAATCAAGTGCTAAAATGTTTAATGTTTTTGAGTGGTTAAATCT
>NZ_JAUBQW010000316.1:0-1117 GCF_036701485.1 Microcoleus sp. Pol11C3
TTTAACCACTCAAAAACATTAAACATTTTAGCACTTGATTAGATAAACTTATCACCACAAGTTCTGAAGAGCCAAAAGTTGCACGGGAATGTTAGTTGATTATCAGTTATTTATTCGCGCTCCATGTGCGATTATCCTCAAGTGTATTTTGTGACAGCAATCTAAGTTTAGGCTCCCGCTTAAGCAAGGGGTAATCTACTAGCCACCTATCCCCCTTGTTCAAGGTAGAACTGAAAAAGTGGTTGTCGGTATTGTTGCGTAATTTTTGTGAACTTGAGAGCAATATTGCTGAGAAGCATTGCCAAAACAAGTCTTAGATTCAAAGTCAGCGCAACCGATCGTTTTCTCAGTACAAGTAACACAGGGTCGCACTGTATATTTGAGGCGGTAGTCATTAGTAAAAAACTGGCAATCTCAACAAGAAATTTGAGCCAAGTGCTTGATTTGATGGAGTCCTCCTCGCAATGCTACGGAAACACTCCACAAAAACAGAAACATCAAAGTGATACAGAAACAGTAGAAAAAGAGGCGTTGCTGATTTACGGTATGAAAGGCTAAATATGCAATTCATAAAAACCAGCGTCCACAAAGCTTCTGGATTTTAAATTTATTTGTTTCATACCCTGATTAAGCAACGCCGAAAAAGACTGTCATACGGTTATTGTTTCAAGCTTGAGCGCAATCTGAACGCGCTTGGTAGGTAAAAAATAGGAATCGTGTCCTCGATTTAGGGTAGAGGCTCCCGCGCAGAGGACGATGAGGCCGGCGTGGGCGACGTGGGTACCGAGCCAAAGGCCGGAAAGGTTGGTTAAGCGGGCGTTGCCCGCCCACCAGGGAAAGGATTCTCCTTCGGCGGGGAAGGATTTTTTGGCCATGCTTGTCACGACGATTTACCTCTGGAGTAAAGATGTCAGTGGAGTTTTAAGCGCTAGCAAGTTATTGATATAAATAATCAACAATGTTAGAAGTTTCGTCAAGGGGTATTTAATAAAATTTTTCACTAATTATAGTTCTGATATGTAAGTGAATAGTAAAAAAACAGGCTCTTCAGAACTTGTGGTGATAACTTTATCTAATCAAGTGCTAAAATGTTTAATGTTTTTGAGTGGTTAAATCT
>NZ_JAUBQW010000157.1:0-13477 GCF_036701485.1 Microcoleus sp. Pol11C3
TGGCTTTATTTCAAAAATAGATTAGTGTTATAATATCACACTATCAATTCGCTCACTTGCAAAGGTGACATGCTCCCTAGCGGTTCTGGGGTAGATGAGGTACACAATTCAACTTCAAAAGCTTGACAACATAGGGTTTCGGCGTACTCCATCTTTGTGAGAAAGGCTATACCTCATTTTTTTGAGAAAAGCTATAACTTCATAATTTTTCTGCGACTTATAGAAAATATTTTTCAGACTTCCTGGGTTTTCTTTTCGATTATTTTTGCCGGTATTCCTACTGCGGTTGCACCTGGTGGCACGTCACAAATCACCACAGCATTGGCACCAATCAAAGCATGATCGCCGATCGTTACGGAGCGAATAATTTTCGCTCCTGCACCAATATCGACGTGACCTCCGATTTTGACATCAGCAACAATTGTTACCTGTTGAAGAATCAGACAGTTAGGGCCAATGGAAGCACTTGGGTGAATGACAATGCCATTAGGATGAGTCAGCAGAAGTCCTCCTTGTATTTGGCAGTTCAAAGGGATGTCTGTTGCAGTTACAATGCTCCAAAATCGATGCTGGAGCACGTTCCACCGGCATAAAATATATCCTGCAATTCCACCCTGCTTCTGCCACTTTTGATAGTTGCGGATAGATTTGAGCAGTTGGCGACTGGGTTCCCACCACTTGCTAGATTTTTCGCGGCTCCAGTCTGGTTCTGTAGCAGAAATGATTGACTTAGTGATTGACTCAACCATTATTTGTGGAATATTTTGATGATGTTGACAATTGTGCTTATTTGTGCACTTTACCTTAACAGGCATCTCTAACTTGAGTAGGTAGATTGATTGAATCTCCGCAGAGTTATAGAAGGAAGAAAAAGGCACAAGGAAGACAATGATTTAAGTATTGTTTTCAGCAGGGCGGGATTTGATAATTTTGGCTGGGATACCAACAGCAGTTTGACCGGCTGGAATGTCTGATAAAACTACAGCATTGGCACCGATATTTACGTCGTCTCCCAAATTTACTTTTCCGAGGATTTTTGCGCCGGCGCCGACGTTCACCCGATCGCCCAATTGAGGCGATTCTAGCGGTTTGTCCAAATAGCGGTTTCCCAACGTTACACCTTGGCGGATAATGCAGTCGTCGCCGATCGTACAATATCCGTGAATAATAATAGCGTTTTGATGTTCAATCACCACGCGACGACCGAGCTTCACAGTGTAAGGCAAGTCTATCCCGTAACTATTGCGGACTTTTCGGTAGAGTGCTCGATAAATAATGCTCAAAGGAGCTCGCAGTAATTTCGGTTCTACCTGCATTCTCCAGACGCCAAAACGCTGCACTGCTACGGCGCGAAATCCCGGTTTTGTCCAATCTCGACCATGAGCAATCCAGTCTTCTTTAATTTGCTCCCACAGTCCCAGGCCGGGGTCTTCTACTTGATTTTCACTCGTGATTAAGTTTTGCTCAGTTACCATAAGGTCTAATTCACACTATTTCTTGTTTACTCTATTGCTAGATGCCGACGATATAATAATGGGTCTACCAGGTTTTTGAGGAATAATTAATCCGGTTTTATCGATCTAGAATACTAATTTCTCGGCTGCATCATAAAATATTTTGCTTGCCTAGGTTAACCTGGTTTAGTTGGCTTTGACCGATTTACCAACTCCCTTTAAAATTTTTTGGATTTTTCAATCTTACCCCCCTTAAAAAATACACTATTTAATACAAAATCCCTCAGTAATTGTGGTGGATCGCCATCGGGTTTGCCTTGTAGTACGCGGCGCACCCTCCAGGCTGCAAAACCCGAAGCCCAGGATACATCAGTTAATGCTGTGTAAACCAAGCCGTAGTTTTTGATAAAGTACCTACGCCGGGAATCAAACCAATAGGTAGGCAGCCGCTTGGCGGGCTTTTTGGTGTCAGTGACGCCTGAGCTTTGGCCGACTAAGTGGACAACGCGACTTTCGGGTACGTACCAGCAACTCCAGCCAGCTTTGTTCGCTTGCAGACAAAAGTCCATTTCTTCGCAGTACATGAAATAAGCTTCATCCATCAAGCCAATCTTTTCAAATACTTCGCGACGGACGATCATGCTGGCTCCAGCTACCCAATCAGTTTGACAGGTTTCTTGGGAAATGGGAGGCGCTGCGGCCCAGTTGGCTAATAACTTGGATATAAAGCCTGTGCGCCAACCAAAATCGAGTTCGGTCAAGAGGTTGTGAAAGCGAAAAGCTGACTCCTGGGGGGTGCCGTCGGGGTCTTCCAAGCGGCTGCCGGCGATGCCGGCTTCGGAGTGGGAGTCCATGAAATCGACGAGGGCTTTTAAGGCACCGGGGCGAACAATGGTGTCTGGGTTGAGCAGCAGGAAGTAAGGCGGGGGATTGGGGGATTGGAGGGCGGGACGGATCAGGGCGTTGTTGCCGAAGGCAAATCCGCCGTTGCGGTCTAGGGGAACGAAGGATGCCCATTCGCTCCAGCCTTCTGAGGCGATCGCACTACTAATTTCTTCGACGGAGCGATCGCCTGAAGCATTGTCGCCAACTGCAACTCGCATACCGGGCAGCGATTGAACTTCGCTAACGAGAGAGCGCAAGCAGTCAATTGTCAAACTAGAGGTTCGGTAGTTAACAATGACAACCAGCAGTGGATAGGGGTGATTGGACTCGCTGGCCTTCGACATAAGTACCGTTGTTTGTTTAACAACTTTCTAGCTCAAGTTGTACCCATCTGGCAAGCTGGAGCGATGACTAATAGTATTTTTATTGGTTTCGGTGAGGGAGACTGTTTTTTCGGTCATATTTCCGAAGTCTCGCCACTCTGGATCAAAGTCGATAGTGCCTGTAGGCTTGACTGGCGGCTCGGTGCAGCAGTGAATGTCGGTAAACTAACCCCTTAGCGTCATCGGAATAGCCCCCGCCAATCACGCAGGCAACGGGATAGCCACCAGCCAAACACGCCATTAAAACTTGCATTTCCCGGCGAAATAAGCCCGTATCAGTTAAAGCTAATTTTCCCAGTTTGTCACCGTGATGAGGGTCTACTCCAGCATCGTACAAAACTAAATCTGGCTTGACATTTGAAAGCAAATCTGGTAAGAATTTATCCAATGTTTGTAAATATTCGTCGTCCTCCATACCCACCGGCAAAGGTACATCTAAATCCCCCTTTTGTTTAGTGCCGGGAAAATTGACTTCGCAGTGCATTGAGAAAGTAAAAACGCTACTGTCATCTTGGAATATTACGGCGGTTCCGTCTCCTTGGTGGACATCTAAATCGATAATTAAAACTTTGCGAACTAAACCATTTTTTTGTAAGACGCGAGAGGCGATCGCCAAATCATTAAAAATACAAAAACCAGACCCAAAAGCAGGGAAGGCATGATGAGTTCCGCCCGCAGTATTGCAAGCCAAACCGTAGTCTAAAGCGAGCTTGGCAGTTAGTACAGTTCCTGCAACCGCAGTGCAAGTACGATTAGCAAGGGCTCGACTCCAAGGCAGACCAATTCGTCGCTGAGCTTTGTCATCGAGCGTCCCGTTGCAGTAAGCTTGAACATAGGAGTGGTCGTGGACTAATTCAATCCATTCTTGAGGCGGAAGTTCGGGAGCGTGAAATTGCGATTTATCTGCTACCCCGTCCGCAAGCAGCATCTGGTAAAGCATCCGAAACTTTGCCATCGGGAAGCGGTGATCCGGTGGCAGAGGTGCAACGTAATCTTCGTGGTAAATAATTGGTAAGTCCATTAAAATTATTGTATAACGAATGAATCTCCAATTGAAAGCCTGCAATCTCAAATTTAAATTCGCTGGAGAACCTGTATATGCAACAACTAAAAACAGTCTGGCAGTCCGGCAGCAGCCACCCCGAAAATGCTGACAATCTCCATAATATCAGTCAGTGGTGGGGAAACCTCAACGGCAAAGAAATTAGCTGGGTAGAGCGACTAATTCCGCAAATCGGCGGTATGAGCGAAATTCACTGGCACCCTCAGCGTTTTGACGAAACATTTGTGATAGTCAATCCCGAAATTCGGGAGGAAACTCTTTATTGGTACAAACCAGATTCTCCTGTCCAACGTAACAACACTGTTGACAAATTAGAACTTGATAACTTGCAACAGCAATTGTACATCTATCCTCAGTTGGAATCGGAACTGGTAATTCGCGTAGGAATTCCCGAAGTTAAATATCAAACACTTGAATTAAACAATCCAGAAATCGCTTTGGGCGAAGATAATATGCTGCTGTTGTGGGAGGCTGACCAAGAACTAGAAATTAAAATTTACTTCAGCCATGAAAATTTTGCTAAACTTAAGGAATTGCTGGCATAGAAAAGACCGAGAAAATAGTTTATATGCTAGGCTTTGGGTGCGGGTGGATGGAGCTATAGCAATCCTTGCAGGAGTCGTAAATTTTTTACCCTACCCCAACCCTCCCCGAACCTACGGGGAGGGAGTAAGAAATTAACAAATGATTGAGGATTGCTATATACTCTTAGTTACCTATATAGCAGTCCTCAATCAGTCGCAAAATTGATCGATATCAGAATCCTTGTAGTGCAAGCATCTTTCTCGCGTATGGTTTTGCCAATCATTTAGGATTGCTATAAATATCTTAAGAATGATGGGCGGGTGCGTCAAAACCGAGGTTTTTCACAGCCATACTTTGTTGCAGCGACAAAAGTAAAAAAAAACTGTTTCTTCGCCTCGCGGTATGTCCAGGTGTGTATATCTGCTAAAACCCTTTGAATGTGGCAATAGAATATCCAGAAACTTGCGTTATCCTCCTGAGACTTTTAATGCTAAAGTCAAGCAAAAAACTGTTTTGGGCGCATCAACCGGGCTGTACGAAAATACTTTGTCCCAGCCCTGGAACCAAGTTAAAAAACTCGGTTGCTTTGGTCTGGAGTGCCTAAGCGAGGATTGTTTTTGTGCAAAGTTAATTGGGACATCAAATAAGGGGATTTGTTTCGGCAATAAGATATGGTTAAATACGGTTAATTTGAGGGGAAACCTTAAGACAAGCAACCAATAAGTTAAAAAAATAGAAGGTGCGTTAGTTGATGGGCTAATATCTAAAATTAATCCTCTATTTGCTGAGTTTGAAAAGGTTTAATAAATAAGTGTGATCGGAAGGAATCGCTAAATTTATTAAATCGTCAATCTGCTGCTAGCACTAAAAAATTCACAATGATCCGAGAAAAAATGATCTTTGACAAAGAAAATATTCACATTTTAATTATTGATGATCAGCCCCACAACCTGCGGTTTATATCAAACATATTGACGAAAGAAGGGTATAAAGTTCAGCGGGCGATTTCGGGAGAAATGGCGGTTAATGCTAATTTAACCGTTCTCCCCGACTTGATTTTGCTAGATATTGCCATGCCCAAAATGAACGGATATGAAGTCTGTAATCGACTGAAATCCAACGAGAGAACCAGGGAAATTCCGGTTATTTTTTTGAGTGTTTTTGAGGAAACTTTTCACAAAGTCAAAGCTTTTGAAGTCGGCGGTGTTGACTACATTACTAAGCCTTTTCAAGTGGAAGAAGTTTTAGCGCGGATCGAAAGTCAATTGACTATACAACAGCTATCAAAACAATTAAAACAGCAGAATGCCCAACTGCAACAAGAGGTAGAATTTCGCAAACGGACAGAACAATCACTCCGGGAAAGCAAAGCGCGGTTGCAGAAATTGGCGGTCAATATACCGGGAGTTCTTTATCAATTTATCAACAAGCCCGATGGAAGTTTCAAATTTGAATATATTAGTTATGCTTGTAGGGAGATTTACGAATTAGAGAGTGAGGAAATATTAAAAAATCCAGACTTGTGCTTCGATCAAAATCATCCAGATGACCAAGAATATCTGGTAAAACAAATTGCTAATAGCGCCCAAACTTTAGAACCTTTTGCCTTTGAATGGCGGATTGTTACACCGTCGGGTAAACTCAAATGGCTCCAATCTAATTCTCGGCCAGAAATGCGCGATAATGGGGATATTGTTTGGTATGGCGTACTTTTTGATATCAGCGATCGCAAGCACGCAGAAATCGAAATGGCTGGAGCTAAAGCTGCTTTAGAACGGCAAGTTCAGCGAGAATTGCTGATTGCAAAAATAACTCAAGAAATTCGCTCAAGCTTGCAGCCAGAACAAATATTTCAAATAGCTGCCACTCAAATCGGTCTGGCATTCTGCGCCAATCGCTGTTTGATTCATACTTACGTTACTACTCCCCAAGTGGATATTCCTCTGGCGGCAGAATATCTCGAATCGGAGTGCGAATCTATTCGGAACGTACCTGTTCCAATTTGGGGCAATCCTCACGTCATACAAATGATGATACAAGATCTGGCGATCGCCTCTAACAATGTTTACTCAGACCCTCTTTTGCAAGCTGTTCAACCGATTTGTCGCTTGATTGGGTTGAAATCGATGCTGGCAATTCGCACTTCCTACCAAGGCAGGGCAAACGGTGCTATCTGTTTGCACCAGTGCGATCGTTACCGGGAATGGACTTCTGAGGAAATCGACTTATTAGAAGCTGTGGCGGCTCAAGTAGGGCTCGCTATAGCTCAAGCTAAACTGATTGATCGAGAAAAAAACCGAATTCAGCAGCTCGATCGGCAAAATAAAGTGCTGCAAGCAGAAATTCGCACCCGCGTCCGCGCCGAGCAAGCTCTGCAAGAATCGGAAACAGAATTGCGGGCGATTTTTGCCGCCATGACTGACACAGTTTTAGTGAGAAATGCAGAAGGGCGCTGCATCAAAATCGCCCCGACAGCATCAACAAATTTGGTGAAACCTCCAAGCGAAATGATTAACAAAACTGCCCACGAAGTCTTGCCGGAACCTGTGGCAGATCAGGTATTAAATGCCATCCGACAAGTTCTAAAAACCGAGCAAAGCATCAATGTTGAATATAGCTTTACAATCGGAGAGCGCGAAGTTTGCCTCGACGCTAAAGTTTCTCCGCTTACTCCAGATTCAGTGATTATCGTAGCCAGAGATATTAGCGTTCGCAAACAAACAGAATCCGCACTCAGAGAGAGCCAGCACTTCATTCAAGCGATCGCCGATTCCAATCCCAACCTATTGTACGTTTACGATGTAATTGAACAGCGGAATGTCTACAGCAACCGACAAATTTCGACGATGCTCGGATACACCGCCCGAGAAATACAAGATATGGGTACAGCAATGATGTCAACGCTGCTCAACCCCGAGGATTTGTCCAACCTTTTAGAAAGCGTCCAAAAAGTGGAGCGAGCGAAAGATGGTGATGTCATTGAATGTCAATACCGGATGAGGCACAAAAACGGTGAATGGCGGTGGATGCACAGTTGGGATACAGTATTTCTCAGAACAACTGATGGTAAACCCAAACAAATTCTCGGCACGGCTAATGACATCACAGACCGCAAATTAGCCGAAGAAAAACTGCTAGCCTCGCAGCGAAGAATCTCATTTTTATTGCAGCAAACGCCGATCGCAGTTATCGAGTTAAACCTGAATTTAGAAATTATAACTTGGAATCCCGCCGCCGTTGCTATTTTTGGCTACAGTGAGCAAGAAGCGATTGGTCGAGTCGCCTCCGATTTGATCGTACCTGAAAGCTACCACCCGCAATTATCTGATATTTTCAATCACGACTTGAATGCCAAATCCAGCGGCACTACCGAAAATCTGACTAAAGACGGCAGAATTATCATCTGCGAGTGGTACAATACTCAGCTAATTGACGATAACGGTACAGCGATCGGCAGTGCTTTAATGGCTGTAGATATTACCGAACGCAAGCAGGCAGAAACCGAACTGCAAGAAAGTGCTTTACGACAAAGAGCGATCGCCCGCATCATTGAAAGAATGCGACAAACTTTAGATATCCGAGAAATTTTTCACACCACAACCCGAGAATTGCGCGAAACCATGAAGTGCGATCGAGTCGCTATTTACCGTTTCAATCCAGACTGGAGTGGCGAATTTGTAGCCGAATCCCGTGACCCCAAGTGGGTTTCTTTCATCCAAGCACAGGAGAGCGATTCTCACCTTACTGAAGGCGCTTTAGACAGCGAACTTTGCGTTGTCAAAAGATTAGATAGCCCCTCACAAGAAGTACGCGATACCTATTTGCAACAAACCCAAGGCGGAGCCTACAGCCGAGGTAAAAGTTACCTTTGTGTCCCAGATATTTACAAGCAAGGTTTCGAGAATTGTTACATCCAATTGCTAGAAAAATTTCAAGCTAAATCCTACATTATTGTACCAATTTTCTCCGGCAAAAAGCTCTGGGGATTACTAGCATCCTATCAAAATTCTGCTCCCCGCCAATGGAGTGAAGCGGAAATCAACGTTGCAGTTGATGTAGGTACTCAGCTAGGAGTAGCATTACAGCAAGCGGAATTGCTCACCCGCACTCAAAGGCAGTCCATGGAACTGATTAAATCCAAAGAAAACGCCGAAGTTGCCAACCGCGCCAAAAGCCAATTTCTAGCTTCCATGAGCCACGAACTCCGCACCCCTCTCAACGCCATTCTCGGTTTTTCCCAAGTCATGGCCCGCAACAGTTCGATCACGGAAGAACAAAAAGAATACATAGAAATTATCAACCGCAGCGGCGAACATTTGCTGGAACTCATCAATGATGTTTTATCAATGTCCAAAATAGAAGCCGGTCAAATTACCATCAATCCCAGCCGCTTCAATCTATACAACCTTCTCAACAGTCTCAAAGAAATGCTGCAACTCAAAGCTAACTCAAAAGGTTTGCAGCTAATCTTTGAAAATGCCGATGATTTGCCGCAGTACATTCAAACCGACGAAGCTAAATTGCGGCAAGTTTTAATTAACCTGGTCGGCAATGCGATTAAATTTACTCAGCAGGGAACCGTTACTTTGCGCGTCAGCAGCCAAGCTGAAAAAGACGCGATCGAAGAAAACAAATCCCAATTGTGCTTTGAAGTTGCCGACACGGGACCCGGCATTTCTCCCTGGGAACTTTCCACATTATTTAAGCCATTTGTACAAACCGAAACTGGTCGAAAATCCATGCAGGGAACAGGTCTGGGGTTGCCGATCAGCCAACAGTTTGTCCAAATTATGGGAGGTGATATTGCTGTTGAAAGTACACTAGACCAAGGCACAATTTTCAGCTTTAATATCTGGGTTAACCTAGTAACAGAAAGTGATGAACAAGAAAAACCGCCGATTAAACAAGTTATTGCTTTAGAATCCGGACAAGATACTTATCGGATATTAATAGTTGAAGATGTAGCGGAAAATCGCCAACTGCTGCTTAAGCTCCTGGTACCGCTGGGATTTGAAGTCCGCGAAGCAACTAACGGTCAAGAAGCAATTGCTTTGCATTCAACTTGGAAGCCGCACCTGATATTAATGGATATGCTGATGCCCGTGATGGATGGGTATGAAGCGACAAGAGAGATTAAGAAAACTCTAGAAGGTAAAGAAACAATAATTATTGCCTTGACGGCCAGTGCTTTTGACGAGCAGCGACAAATAATTTTGTCTGCTGGTTGTAACGATTTGATATGTAAACCGTTTCGGGAAGAGGTACTTTTTGAAAAGATAGCGCATCACCTCAACCTGCGTTATATTTATGAGAAAGAAAACTTATCTACTTCTTTTTCAACACCGACGCTGCTTAAACGTTTGACCACCGAGGATTTGAGTGTAATGCCCACAGACTGGGTGGTCGAGTTGCACCAAGCAGCACTTTGTGTGGACGACAACCGCATCCTCGAACTGATCAAGGAAATTCCCGAAACTGAGGCAAATCTCGCTAACGCTTTAACAGATTTAGTCGATAATTTTCGGATAGATATCATTATCGATTTAACTCAATTATATTATGATGAACGACCATCCCTTACCAGCGACTCCTAAAGACATTCTGATCGTTGACGATATGCCGGATAATTTGCGACTTTTATCCACTATGCTGACCTCTTACGGGTATCATGTCAGGAAGGCTATTAACGGACACTTGGCTTTGCAAGGGGCACAAATATCTCCTCCTGATCTAATTTTACTAGATATTAATATGCCACAAATGAACGGGTATGAAGTTTGTGAGCAGTTAAAGTTAAGCGAAAAAACTAAAGATATTCCGGTAATTTTTATTAGTGCGCTAGATGACGTGCTGGAAAAAGTTAAAGCTTTTCAAGTAGGAGGAGTGGATTATATTACTAAACCGTTTCAAGTAGAAGAAGTCTTAGCCAGAGTTCAAAACCAACTTTCCCTTCGTTCGCTGCAATCCAAACTGCAACTGCAAGCTAGGGAACTGCACGATCGCAATTCTAGATTGCACGAAGAAATCGCAGAACGGCAGCGGGCTGAAGAATCAATCCGGTTTTTGCTGGAAACTACGCGGGCGATCGGCGAAGCTGTAGACTTTCACTCAGCTTTAGAAGTAATTCTGCACCAAGTTGGCGAAACAATCGGATGGGATATAGGAGAAGCTTGGATTCCCAATGCAGAAGGAACGGTGCTGCAATCTGCCCGGGGCTGGTATGCGAGCAGCGCGAGTTTTGAACCGTTCCGCAGCCAAAGCGAACAACTGACATTTCCCATGAATATAGGGCTGCCGGGACGAGTTTGGGCATCCAAGCAACCGGAATGGCTAGAAGAGCTTACCAAGGGCTACCCGCATTTTCTCCGAAGTCAAATAGCACTAGAAATTGGATTCAAAGCCGGTTTTGGCGTGCCGATTTTGGTAGGCGATGAAGTATTGGCAGTGCTAGTATTCTTTAAAATTTCGTCGAGTGGGAAAGACGCACGATTTATAGACGTTTTTAATGCAGTCGGCACTCAATTAGGTTCTTTGATTCAGCGCAAACAAGCAGAAGAATTGCTGCGTATTGCCCAAGAAAAATATCACAGCATTGTAGAAAATGCGATGGAAGGCATTTTTCAAAGCACGCCTTCAGGAGGATATCTCAGCGCTAATCCAGCTTTGGCAAAATTGTACGGTTACGAATCCCCAGAAGAACTGATGTCCGAGATTAAAAATATTGCTCAGCAACTGTACGTTGACCCAGAACGCCGCCTCGAATTCGTGGCTGCTATGGATACTGAAAATGCCGTTTCGGGGTTTGAATCTATGGTATGTCGCAAAGACGGGCGCCGGATTTGGGTGTCAGAAAATGTCCGGGCTGTTCGAGATTCAAAAGGTAATCTTCTCTACTATGAGGGTACTGTTTCTGACATTACAGAGCGCAAATTAGCGCAAGAAGCGCTGAAAGTTCAACAAGAACAAAGCGAGAAGTTGCTGTTAAATATTTTACCCAAACCAATTGCAGAACGCTTGAAGGCAGAGCAAAGTACAATTGCCGACAGTTTTGCTCAAGTAAGTGTTTTATTTGCTGATATTGTTGGCTTTACTGAGTTGTCTGCTCGAATGTCTCCCACCGAGTTGGTAAAGCGCTTGAATGTGATTTTTTCGCACTTCGACCAGTTAGCTGAAAAGTACGGTGTGGAGAAAATTAAGACTATTGGCGATGCTTACATGGTAGTCGGGGGATTGCCTACACCGACACAGGATCACGCCGAGGCGATTGCCCAAATGGCCCTGGGAATGCAGGCAAAAATAGCAAAGTTGTGTGCCGAGACAGGGGAAAAACTGGCAATTCGCGTCGGCATCAATTCCGGGCCGGTGGTGGCGGGAGTTATTGGTGTGAGCAAGTTTACTTATGATTTGTGGGGAGATACGGTGAATGTGGCGGCGAGGATGGAAGCTACGGGTTTTGCAGCCAGAATTCAAGTTACTGATGTTACTTATGAGCTTTTGAAAGATAAGTATTTGTTTGAGAGGCGAGGCGTGATTCCGGTAAAAGGTAAGGGGAATATGATGACTTATTGGTTGCTACAAAAAAAGTAAAAATGGGAATTGGGAATTGGGAATGGGGCATGGGGCATGGGGCATGGGGCATTGGGAATAATGTTCTTGTGGGGCATGGCTCCTAGCCCGCCCTTAAAGAGATGGTACTGCTATGATGAAAGTAGTTAACGAAACTTTACATAATAGCCGTGACTGCACAACAATTAGTATCTGCAACAAGTTTTGAAAAGCTAATTTGGACTTGGAAAGGTCACAAAATCCAATATACCGTCCAAGGAACCGGCCGCCCTCTGATCTTGATTCACGGATTTGGCGCTTCGATCGGACATTGGCGGCAAAATATCCCCGTACTCGCGGCCGGTGGCTATCGTGTATTTGCTCTGGACTTGCTGGGATTCGGTGCTTCCGCCAAACCAGCCCTAGATTACACTCTGGAATTGTGGGAAGAATTGCTGACAGATTTCTGGGCGGATCTGGTACAGGAACCGGCGGTATTTGTCGGGAATTCGATCGGCGCTTTGCTGAGTTTGATGGTAGTCGCCAACCATCCAGAAATATCAGCAGGTGCAGTCTTAATCAACTGTGCCGGCGGGCTCAACCACCGGCCGGACGAACTAAATTTCCCGCTGCGAGTAGTGATGGGGACTTTTACTAAATTAGTTCGATCGCCCCTGATCGGCCCCTTTGTATTCAACAACATCCGCCAAAAACACCGCATCCGCAACACCCTGCGCCAAGTCTACGGGAACCGCGAAGCCATTACCGACGAACTCGTAGAACTCCTCCACGCCCCCTCCTGCGAGCCCGGAGCTCAACAAGTGTTTGCCTCGATACTCACAGCGCCTCCTGGCCCTCAACCGTCAGAATTGCTGCCCAAAGTCGATCGTCCGTTATTGGTACTTTGGGGCGCAGACGACCCCTGGACACCGATCGCCGGCAGCCAGATTTATCAACAATTGGCCGCCAACGATAAACCAGTGAAATTTGTTTCAATTCCCAACACAGGCCACTGTCCCCACGACGAGCGGCCGAGTGAAGTCAACGCTCTGATTTTGGACTGGCTGCTGGAAGTGAAGTAAAATTTTTCTGAGCGAGGCAATCCTTGGGCGATCGAGTCAAACCCTTGCAGTGCAAAAGTTTTGCCTCACTCCACCGCACCGACACCCCGGCAGCAGCAGACTCAAAAAACAATTTTTGTAAAAAGTATTGACACAATTTACTGAGTCAGCTATATTGATGGACGTGTGAGGAGCGAACCAGAAGAAGCACCGAGACGAAACACGGCCAGTCGTCGGTGCTTTTTCTGTTGAAACCCATTTTTAAGAGTTTGAAATTATCTATAAATTCACATCCAGAAGATCGGTAAGCCCGCCCCGCTTTCTTCAATTCTTCCTTAGCGTTCTTCGCGTCTTCGCGGTTCGTTAAATAAATATTCGGATGTTGCAAAAAAAGTAATTGACTGCACTTTATCTCGAAAAATCCGAAAGTGTGGATTTTTTTTAATCATCAAAATTTGATTGCAGAAAACTCAAAACTAGAGAGTTATAGTCATTTCAAATAAATGTGAGACAGAGGCAAGATCATGATAAAATCGATAAAAATAGTTAATTAGAAAAAAA
>NZ_JAUBQW010000158.1:0-7626 GCF_036701485.1 Microcoleus sp. Pol11C3
ATATATTGCCAATCGACTTTTTACATCTATTGAAGAGTTAGAGTATTTATTGCACCGCCTCTTAAATGAAGGGCAATCAATAATTAAATGGGGTCGCAAAATCAAAAATAAGGGCAATGCTTGTATCACAGTTTAAATGTGCAACAGCTTAGCTGGCAGCGCTCTATCATGGCCGCTCCAAATGCCAGATGCCAAAGATCTATTATTCAAATAAGAATGAAAACAAAAACTAAAAACTGGTTTAAACTTGCTTTTCAGTTCAGAGGCTCAGTTATTTTAGCCATTTATCAACGAGTTATTGGGTTTGGCTTGTTTAGTTTTATTGTTTCTGTACTTTACTATTTCAACCTCCCTGTATCCCAACCTATTTTGGGAAGTATTATTCCCAGCATCGTCTTAGGCTTATTGCTGGTATTCCGAACTAATACGGCTTACGAACGGTTTTGGGAAGGTCGTAGGTTATGGGGAAATTTAGCCAACGACGCCCGTAAGATGGTTTGGCAAATTGGCGCAATGATGAACGACATTGAACCAGAAGATATAGCCAAAAGAATTGCACTCATTCGCCTCGTAGCTGCTTTCCCCGTAGCGTGTAAATTGTATCTTAGGTCAGAAGCTGTAAATAGCGAATTAGAAGAATTGATGTCTCCATCTCAGTATTTGCAGGTAAAGACAATCCACAATCCACCGCTACAGATTGTCTTTTGGATAGCAGATTACCTACAACAGCAGTATCAACGTGGTAACGCTGTCTTACATTACGGTCATGTAGTTTTTCTGCAAGCTACTATGAAGAGTATGATGGAGTCTGTAGGACACTGCGAACGCATTTTAAGAACGCCCCTCCCCCTAGCTTATTCCATTCATCTCAAGCAACTGTTATTAATTTACTGCCTGTTATTACCTTTTCAGCTAGTTAAAGATTTGGGATGGGGGACAGGCTTATTTGGGCGTTGCTTAATCAGGGTATGAAAAAAATCAGTTTAAAATCCAGAAGCTTTGTCGATACTGGTTTCTAGGACTGGCATATTTAGCCTTTCATACCGTAAATCAGCAACGCCGCAATTTCATTACCAAGCTTGGAGTATAGTTGATGCAGCACACGGCGTAAAAGTTAGCTATGCAAAAATTCTGGCACTCCAAGATTTGAATGAGGATGGTGTTTCTCTCAGAGGTGTAGATGCTATAGCAATCCTAAATCATTCGTAAACACCTGTAGGGGTAGTGCTACCCCTACTCCCCGTGCCTACCCCGTCCGCCGGGGCAACCACAGGGGGATTGCCCCTACCAAATTTATCAGCATATTTTACAACCCATTTAGGATTGCTATATTGGTGCAGAGTTAGTAGCTATTAATCTCTCTCGCGCCAATCTAAGTGAAACAAAATTGAGTGAAGCCGACCTCAGTAATGCTAATCTGAGCCACGCTAACCTCAATAATGCTAACCTCAGTCAGGCTAAATTGAGTGGTGCTAATCTCAATCATGCCAACCTGAGTTTTGCTCGTTTGAGTCAGGTTAATCTCAGTAGTGCCAACCTCAGCGGCGCTAATTTAATTTGTGCGGACTTGAGTAACGCAAATATGAGCGGTGTCAATTTGAGGGATGCTAGTTTGAGTGGTGCTAACCTGAAGAGTGCCTACCTAAGTGGTGCAAATCTAAAAGGTGCTAAAGTTAGCATTTCTGACCTGAGTGGTGCTTTGCTCGAAGGCGCTGTTATGCCTGATGGGTCGAAGTATAAGTCTCTGGAAGATGGGGTCACAAATAAATAAATTGATGCCAGCTTTTTTTATGACTTTGAGGTCTGCTTTTCTACTAAAAGGGTGACGACAACTTTAGTAGAAAACCTTTGGTTTACTGAAATGCGATATGCGAAAGGGTGCATCTCAATGAATGCAAATATATACAAAAAGCGCTAACATAAAAACCTAGTAAAAATACAAAAAAAAGGGGCTTTTCCGTACTTATTGTGCTAAAGTGTGGTTTTTCCTCACTTGGTCTGCTAAACATACCTGTCCGCTAGCCTAAAAGCTTTGATAGGTAATAAGTGTAGTCATTATCCTTAGCATTTGAGGCTAAGAATACGGGCGACCCACGGCTAGAACCCTTTATTGTACAGCAAAGTTATGATGCTTAATTACAAGTTAAGCATAACAGGTAATCAAGAGCCACTCTCGATCGCCAAATGCCAGTTTTTTTGGTGGAGCCGATCGCAAATTTCCTGTTCCTCAACCGCCAAATATTGCTGAAATTCTGGTTTCTCTATGCCGCTGCGCCACATTACCAGAGCATCTTCTCCGGTGTCTTCGTAGTATCGTTTCCGCCGCCCTGCCTCTTTAAACCCAAATTTTTGGTAAAGAGAAACTGCGGCTAAATTAGATTCCCGCACTTCTAAGGTTGCCCGTTCTAATTGTCTAGAGTGAGCCTTTGTTAGTAAAGCCCAAAGCAGAGCTTGTCCTAAACCCTGACCTTGAAAGCGAGGATGAATTGCCACAATTGTAATATGAGCTTCTTCTAAAATTGCCCACAGGCAACCCAAACCGATCAGGGTTGGGGTAAGTTTTGAGTTGGGAGTTGCTGGCGAGGATCTCTCAACACTGAGCGGTTTTGAGTTGAGAATGCTGTTCGGCTCGATCAACTCAAGTTCGCTGTCGAATCTTTCTGATTTGCCGACCCCGGTTTCCGATGCCCACAAACCCAGTAAATCGCTGTTAGGACTGCCTAACTCGCGCCCATAGCCTTCGATAGTCCAAAGCCCGCCAAAACAGAGCCGATCGAGTTCGACTGCACTGTTGAGGTGTTCTGCGACGAGATGTTTAATTTGTAGAAAACGCACGGCTGTAAATTGTACACTGGAAAACACAGTAGCGATTAGCTGTTTGTTGCTAGTTTTGAGTCATGACTCATAAGTCTCCAGACATAAGTCTACTGCCAACGACCAATGACTGCTGACTGCTGACTGCTGATTAATAACCTAGGATAGTTATTGCGCGATGGTATCAACTCAATCTGTAGGTGTCGAATCTGGACTCAAGTATCTGTCTGAGTCTCAAGATGCCCTGCAAAGTCGATCGCCCAATCAAGAACTGTTACCGCTGACAGCCAGTGTTAAGAGTCGCGATCGGCTGGAAATCGGAGGCTGCGAGGTGACAGCTTTGGTGGAGCAATTTGGCTCGCCGTTGTACATTTTAGACGAAGAAACGCTGCGGGCGGCTTGCACCCAGTACCGAGATGCTTTTAAACGGTACTATCCGGGATCTTCTCAAGTGCTCTATGCTTCTAAAGCTTGGAGTTGTTTGGCAGTTTGCGCGATCGCCGCTTCGGAAGGTTTAGGCATAGATGTGGTATCGGCGGGAGAAATCCACACTGCACTGCAAGCTGGCGTGAATCCCGATAAAATTTATTTTCACGGGAACAACAAATCCCCCGAAGAAATCCAGCTAGCTGTTGAAAGTGGCTGCGCGATCGTAGCAGACAATTGGCTCGATTTGGAGACTCTGGCAGAGTTGGGAAAATTGGATGTCAGCAGCAAAACCGGCGGGCCGATACGAGTTATGGTACGGTTTACTCCGGGAATTGAGTGTCACACCCACGACTACATTAAGACGGGTCAAATCGACAGTAAATTTGGCTTCGATCCCAATTCGCTCGATGAAGTATTTAAGTTCATCAGCCAACAGCCGTCGTTATTTTGCGTGGGAGTGCACGCTCACATCGGCTCTCAGATTTTTGAACTGCAACCCCATGACGATTTAGCAGATATCATAATTCAGGCCTTGACAAAAGCACTTAGTTATGATTTGCCAGCAACAGAAATTAATATTGGCGGGGGGTTGGGCATTCGCTATACTGAAGCGGACGATCCTCCCAGCATTGAAGATTGGGCTCGGACAATTTGCACCGCAGTGGTAGCAGCTTGCGAGCGGCAGCAATTGCCCTTACCGAAATTGCTTTGCGAACCCGGTCGATCGCTCGTGGGTACAGCCTGCGTCACCGCTTATACTGTTGGCTCTAAAAAAGTCATTCCCGAAATTCGGACGTATTTAGCAGTCGATGGCGGTATGTCGGACAACCCGCGTCCAATTACCTATCAATCAGTTTATCGAGTCCTCGCAGCCAGTAAAATGTCTGCGGCCTTAACGGAAACAGTGACAGTTGCTGGCAAACACTGCGAATCAGGCGATATTCTGATTAAAGATGCTAAGTTGCCGAATTGTGAGTCCGGAGATGTCCTTGTCGTTCCGGCTACAGGGGCATACAATTACAGCATGGCTTCTAACTACAACCGAGTTCCCAGACCGGCTGCGGTTTTGGTGAAAAATGGGGAAGTTAACACGATCATAGAGCGGGAAACTTACCAAGATTTGCTGAGGTTTGACCGCCTTCCGGTAGGACTCAGAGTTCAAAAGTAAAAAGCAAAAAGCAAAAAGCAAAAAGTAAAAAGAAAGATAATTTATTTTGAATTCTTGATGATTGTCTTTTAACTTTTTACTTTTGGCTTGTTCAGTCACGCGATTGGAATAACAACTGTTCATGGTTCATGGGTTCGAGTGCATCACGGTTCGCGGTTCACAGGCGGTAGCGTTCGATGAACCATGAACAATCAACAATCTGGCTTTGACTTGGCCCTGGTTCAGTCCTTATTGATTCAGGCGATCGATATTGGACTGGTATTTGCGCTTGCGTATTTGGTGCTCGTCATTGTTGGGGAGCGCAGAACGCTGTGGATGGTAAGGGGATTTATCATTTTGATGCTGGCGGCGGCGGTGAGCAACTGGGCTGGATTGAGGCTGTTGCACGTTGCCCTCAACAGCTTGGTGACTGGTTCGGCTGTGGCAATGGCGGTAATATTGCAGTCGGAGTTTCGCCGATTTCTGGAACAATTGGGTCGGGGGGAATTTCGGCAATTGTTTGGACGCGATCGCCGACCAAATCCCGAACCGGACAGCGTAATAGATGAAATTGTGGACGCAGTAAAAGAACTTTCGCAAAACCGCACGGGTGCTTTACTAATTATAGAAACAGATTCTCCGATCGACGATCGAGATTTTTCGGTGCCGGGACTAAAGCTAAATGCTGAAGTTTCTAAAGAATTGTTGCAGACAATCTTTCAGCCGCAAACTTTGCTGCACGACGGAGCTGTTTTGATTCGAGGTTCGCGGATCGTGTCGGCGGGGGTAATTTTGCCTTTGTCAGATCGCACTGCGTCGCGGCAGTTGGGAACCCGCCACCGGGCTGCGATGGGGATTACAGAACGGGTGCAAGCTTGCGTGTGCGTGGTAGTGTCGGAGGAAACTGGTTCTATTTCTTTAGCCCAGATGGGAACTTTAAATCGACCTTTGACTAGCAACAAACTTAAGGAATTGCTGGAAGCAAAGCTGTTTCCGTCGGAGGGAGAAAGAGTTGTGGCTCCAATTCCGATCGGCAATCTCGGACGCCAGATAGGATTGAAGGGAGTGACGCTATTAAAACGGATACTGCGCCGTTAGTCGGGTAATCGGGAGAAACCATGAGTCAAGGAATTTGCTTGGAAAAGTTGCCGGAGGATCTGCAACAGGAACTACTGCCTAAGCACATAGCAGTGATTATGGACGGGAACGGGCGCTGGGCTAAGAATAAGGGGTTGCCGCGGATTGCGGGACACCGCCGAGGAGCTAGCACTCTGAAGGAACTGCTGCGCTGCTGCAAAGATTGGGGGATTCCAGCTTTAACTGCCTATGCTTTTTCGACGGAGAATTGGGGGCGGCCGGCCGGGGAGGTGGATTTTTTAATGAGTTTGTTTGAGGGAAAGTTGCGGCAAGAATTGCGGGAGATGGTGGACGAGGACGTGCAAATTCAATTTATGGGGAATTTGCAGGCTTTGCCGAAGTCTTTGCAGGCGGAAATCGAGCGTTCTGTGACGGCCACTCAGCATAATCAGGGGATTTTGTTTACGGTGGCGACGAATTACGGGGGGCGTCAGGAGATTGTACAAGCTTGTCGGGCGATCGCCACTCAGGTGAAAGAGGGCAAGTTGCAGCCGGAGGAGATTGATGAGGTTTTATTTAAACGCTATTTGTATACTGCTGATGTTTGTGACCCGGATTTGCTGATCCGGACGAGTGGGGAAATGCGGTTGAGCAATTTTCTGCTATGGCAAATGGCTTATTCGGAAATTTACATTACTGAGACGCTGTGGCCGGATTTTGATCGATCGGAGTTTCACCGCGCTTTGTCTACTTATCAGCAACGTAACCGCCGATTTGGCAAAGTCTAACGATTTTGGATTTTAGATTTAGGATTTTAGATTAATTGTTCAGTTTCCAATTAGGTAGATTCTGAAATGTATTTCTCAATCTAAAATCTAAAATCGCCAATTTAAAATCAAATTAGGGGCCCGAGAAAACGGCAGCTTCAATGTCCTGACGCGAGAGGGAGTATTTGAAGGCTCGCTGAATATCTTTGCCGTCGGCTCCCGCATCGATGTAACGGATGGTGAGTTGGTCGATATCGAGGGATAGTTCTGCTTTCCAGGTAGGTCGATCAATCTGCCAGCAGTGGAGTTCTTGCCTGTCTTGCTGGCAGCCACGGCTGATTAGCCACTGCTCGATTTCCGGGAGCGGATGGTTGTACAAAGGAGTGTCCGCAGAAGGAAGAGTCATGGGATTTTAGATTTTAGATTTTAGATTTTAGATTGGGGATTCGGGATGGTGGGGATTTCGGATTGGGGATTTGAGGCTTTAATTGCCACGAATTAAGCCGATCGTGATCGCCAGTACCAAACATCCGATTAAGCTAGCTCCCATGATAAACAGGGCGAACATTTCTCCCGGGGAAAGAGGTCGATCCGTAGGGTCTAGGTAAGCGGAGTTGGAAGTTTTTTTGCCCGAGCCCGAAACCGGAGTATTAAAGCCTGGGGGCGGCCCAATCACGTTTAGGCGAGAATAGCCTATTTTGAGGTCGTAGGCGAGGCGACGTTCTGGGTTGCTGACGGTGGCGTAGGCGTTGTTGAGCTGCTGAAATTTAGCGGTGGCGACTGCGGGCGGCAGGCCAGTGGTATCGGGATGGTAGAGTTTGCTCAGTTCCCGGTATGATCGCCGAATTTCGATCGCGGAGGCTGAAGGATGCAGCCCTAACAAGCTGTAATGAGTGGAACCCAAGGGGGTTTTTCCGGGTATTTTTTGACTTTTGTTTTTTGCAGTTGCCTCGTTTCCTGCCACCGAAGCCCCTCTCTGCCTATTGTTAATAATATTTGATTATTTTAGCCCAGAGTTGAGGGTAGCGCCACTGTCTGTTAGATCGAGGGGTTGAGTCTGGGCGATCGGCTCAAGGTACGATCGCCCACTTTAAACTATGAATTGGTCGAGCGCAAATTCTGCACATCCTCAACGCTAAGCCCCGTAACTTGGGCGATCGTGGCATTATCTAGCTGTGAGAGTAATTGTCTGGCGATCGCGATCGCCTTGAATCGCATTCCTTGTTCTATGCCTTGTTCTATGCCTTGTTCTATGCCTTGTTCTATGCCTTGTTCTATGCCGTCCTGAACAGCCTTAATAATTGCTCCCTGTTGATCATAAATAAACTGTTCTCTTCTGTCCAAATCTTCCACTTCCTCTCGGCTCAAACTGGCTTGATTCGCAATATTAAA
>NZ_JAUBQW010000158.1:7726-13360 GCF_036701485.1 Microcoleus sp. Pol11C3
TGAAAAGCATAAGTCTTTGCTGCATTGTACAAAACTCGCTTGCCAAAAGACTGGACGTTGAGCACTTGCATTTCAATAATTACTAAAGTGCCGTCGCTAAGTTTGGCTTTCACATCCAGATAACTATCTTTTAAGCCTTCTAGTTTGGGTGGTAGATTCGGGTTGATGATTTCTAAGTCTTGAATTGTGGGATTGCCTTCATAAATCAAGGCGTTGAGAAAGCTAATTAGAATTTCTTTGCTTTCTGAGGAACCGAAAATTTTTTTGAAGGCGTAATCTGTTTTTGGGTTGATAAATATCATGGTTGTCAGATTTAGCTTTGAGGTTATTAATTTTGTGAGGAAGCAACGGGATCTGATCTGGGTCAAAGGGCTGATTTGGTTTCAGGCAATGGTTTGACATTTTCCGGCAAATGTGCATTGGCGATCGCCAGCACAGGCTCATCGTCGCTGTGTTCGTCATCAATGGGGAGTTGGCAAGAAATTAGTTCTGTGACGATGCGATCGCCCAGAACATCTTCCCAATCCTGCAACTGTTCTCTGGCTTTGATCGGTGTATTGAGAGCCACGTCTACGCCCATTTGCTGAAGGTTGAGGCTGTGGGCTGTCGATCGACGGTTGACACACTCCACCAGCCAAACGCTCAATCCGACTGCTGCCATCAAAGGCAAGACAATCCGATAATCGCGGGTTAATTCAAACATCAATAGGATGGCTGTCAGTGGTGCTCTGGCACTGCCGGCGAGGACGGCGGCCATTCCCACCATTGCGTAGGCGGGAGGGCCTGCCACTCGATCGCTCATTGCAGGCAGCATTTCCAAAAAGAGGCCGTAAGCTGAACCCAGGGAAGCTCCCAAAAACATCGCCGGAGCGAAGATGCCGCCCACTAAACCGCTGCCGAGGCTGATTGCTGTCATCGCCAGTTTTACAAACAGCAGCAGCAGCAGCAAAGGCAAGGAAAATTTAACATCTTGGAGCATTGCTTGGACTGTTTCGTAGCCGACACCCAAAATTTGAGGCAATTGCAGGGCGACTAAGCCGACGCAGGCCCCGCCGATGATGGGGTGAAGTGGCCGCGGCAGTTGTCCAAGCCAAGCAAATCCTCGGATTTTTCCTTGAAAACAGCGATCGGCTAATTGAATTGCTTCTGTGTAGGCTAGAGACACTCCGCTCGCCAAAAGTCCCAATCCCATGTATAGAGGTAGTTCTAGGGGGCTGCGGACATCATAGACTGGTAAAGAAAAAGCCGGCTGAGCTCCCAAGCAGATTTGAGCGATGAGCGCGGAAACTACCGCCGAGAGCAAAACAACGCTGACTGACGAAGTGGCGAAGGTGCTGCCGAGCACGACTTCTAAGGCAAAGAAGACTCCGGCGATGGGAGAGTTAAATCCGGCGGATAAGCCTGCTGCTGCTCCGGCGCCGAGGAGCAAGCGCTGCCGTTCTGGGGAAAGCTGCAAGACTTGAGCCAGCAGCATTCCAAAATTAGCGCCGATTTCGACGCTGGGCGCTTCCGGGCCCAGGGAGGCGCCGGTGCCGAGGGAAACTGAGGCTGCCACCATTTTGGTGATGGGTTTGAGGGGGGAGAGTTCTTGCAGGCCGCGGGTGGCGGCAATTAAGGAGGACATATTTGGGCCAAAGTCCCGAAACCGCCAACGCATCAGCCCGATGATGACTCCGCCGAGGGTGGGAATGCAGGCTAGTGTCCAAGAGCCTTTGGAGGCGATCGCACCCATGAAGTCTTCCAGCATCAGGCTGTGGATGAAGTGGATCAGATAGTGAAAGGTGACGACGCCTGCGCCCGTAACTCCCCCAATAACTAGGGAGAGGATGAGCAGGAGTGTTTCTGGGCTGGGGTGCAGACGGTTGAATAGCGGGCTTAGGCGGGAGGCTTGGGGAGTTGCTGCGGTTGGGTTGGGTGGCGGCAGATCCACAGGGTGGGTGGCTCTCATTTTAGCGGTTAATTCTTCGGTGAGAAGTTATATAAATATTACAATTTATTTCTTATTTTCATTTTGAGTTATTTTAGGGGAATTGACAACTTAATTAAGACGTATTTTAGGGTAAATTTTTGGGGCTGGCCGCTGGGGTGGAATGACTGATTCTGAGGAGCAGCGGATTTTAGGTCATTGTATACTCATTTACATTCAAACTTAGATACACTGTCGCGCTCATGCTAATTAACTATATTTACTGTGTTGGCGGTTAGGGCGATCGCATGAGTGAACTTGCAGTATCATATAACTGAGTGAAACACAACATTTCCATTAAAGAATTGGCGATTTGAGACTTTACCTTAAAACCACTAATCTCAAACCACAAATCTCAAATCTCAAATCCCTCGCTCGCGCATAATAATATCACATCGGTTGTTGATGGGGCGGCATTCTTGGTCTGGGTTTGGCAATCGACATTAGCGGATCGCCGATAGTGGCGACTTTCCAGGGAGGGGATTCTAGCTGGCGTGCTGCAATTAAAAAGGGTGATCCTCGCTTGAGGCGATCGACCATTAATTTAGGTGGAATAAAGGCAGATAAAAGAGGTTCGTTGACGCTGCCAATATATGCGTAAGCACCATTTACTAACCACCTTCCGGCAACGGTGTTTGTGTCATCTGGGGCGGCTGCTGACCAACTGTGGATCATGTGGATTGCTGCGGGAAATTGAAGTTTTGGTATGTCCTCAACTGAGGCGTCGCCGTTGCCGACTTGAAATGATTTTGGATAGCCTTTGGAATTTATTAATATTAAGTCAAATGTCCACGCTTTTGAGGCTAAACTCCGCCACTTTTCCAGGCTAGATTCGGGTTTTTGCACTACTTCGACATTTAAACCTATGGTTTTTAGTCCGCTAGCTGCTGCCTCCATTTCATATTTTGCCCAATTTCCTTCCTTGGGGTAACTGTCATAAAGCAGGGCTGTTTCGCTGTCTAGAAATATGGCACACATGGCTTGATAGATCGATCGTACCTCGGAACCGTAAATCCAGCCGACCGCCGCCCAGCGTTCGCCGTTGGGGTGCCGTCCCAAACCGTCGGTAACGGCTAGTTGTTGGTCTGGTTTTTCAGGAGATTGATATTTGACTGCTAGTTGGCGTACAATGGTTATTGTGTCGATCGGGTCTGCGAGTTGAGAGTAAAAATATCCGGTTGATTCGACAGCTTTTGTAACTGCTATTTGCAGAGTTTTCCACTGTGCGGTATTAAGGTTATCGTTAGGTTTTCCGAAGTTGCCTTCTAGAAATACTAAAGGTTGACCGTGAGCGGCTGCTAAGGCAACTGCTGCTGAGCGGGCTGGGTCGTTTTCTGATGTGATTACTACTCCTGGGGGTTCCCAGCCGAGTTCAGTCCATTTTGCTTTTAAGGTTTGAGTATTGGTGGCATTCCAGGCTGCTGCTGTACTGTTGAGCATTAATTGTTGGAGTTTTTGATTTTTTGGCAGTTGCTGTTTGATGCTGGGCAAACGGACTATTTCTTCGGGTTGAAAGCGCTGCAAAAACATGGGCGCATATTTTTTATCTTCGATGAGAATAGGCCAGTTTCCTTTGAGATTCCATTTTTGGATTGCTGCTAAGAATGTGGCTTCGTCTGGTACTAAAACTACGCGGTTGACTGTTGGTATGTTGTCGCGGATGAGTCCGACTCGGAGGCCTGTTTGGATTGGCCAGGGTTCTTGTTTGGCTGATGGGGGAAGTTGAAAGGGTTTTTTGAGAATGCGATCGCACCCGACACCAATTATTGCTAAGCTTACAATAAGTGCGATCGCTAGCAATTTAAGTTTTAACTGTTTTTTCATAAGGGAAGGGAATATCGGGAAAAAACTCGCTCGCAAGCACTAGAAATTATCCGTATATTTTTATACAAAGACCTGATTTTCGAGGCATGACACAAAGAAAGATTGTAAGTGCGATCGGGATAATGACTTTTTGTGCGATCGGCTTAGCAACTACAGGTTTAATAATTTTCGCAGCCAACAGTTCCTAAGTCAAGCATCAAGTCCGACAATTGCTCGCAGCGAGAGAATGTCGGGGGTGCAATCTTTCAGGGGCTAATTTAAACGCTGTTTTTCTCGAAGGCGTCAATTTAGAACAAGCCAACCTAAAAAATGCCAATTTGTGGAGTGCTAATTTGGTAAATGCTAACTTGAAACAGGCTAATTTGGCTGGTGTTTACCCGATAAACAGCAATTTAGTAGGGGCGATTTTGGAGGAAAGCAATTTAGAGAATGCGTTTTTATAGGATGCTTATTTGGGATGGAGTAACTTAAAAAATGCCAACTTAACAGGTGCTTTTATGAAAGGTATTTTTCTTCTGGTAAATGCTGACTTGGAGGGGGCGAATTTGGAGGGGCTAATCTGTGGATGGGTAATCGGGAAGGTGCTAATTTGAAGGGTGCGAATTTGAGGAACGCTTTGGTGTTGGATACTAATTTAGAAGGGGCGAATTTAAAGGGTGTGGTGATGCCTGACGGTAGGCGGCATGAATAAAAGTCAGTTGATAGTTGACAGTTGACAGTTGACAGTGGACTCCGAAAGCAGTCATTAGTCAGTAGTCATCAGTCATTAGCATTAGTCAGGAGAAAGAGCGATCGCACCTGCAACCTTCATTTCCCGTTATTTGGTGAGGGAGTGAAGGGTGATGAGGTGCGCTCACCCTTTCAATAATCAGTTGAGTGCAAGCTAGATATGAATCAGCAAATTAAAGAATTCTCAGCTTAAAACTTCCCAAATCAAAGTGTAATCTGCTCCGTCTTTAGTAAATTTGCCTCTTTGTTCTCCTTTGCCAATTTGAGAAAGATTAGCGGTCAAAGTACCTAAGTCATCATCTGTATCAAACCAGCTACCAACATCCTGATCGTAAAGCTGTATCTCAGTCGAGTTGGTAAATTCAACTATGTCGTTTATAGTTGCTGACTGTCCATCATTAAGACTGATAGGCCCCCAAACATTCTGACCATTGACACGCAGATAGGGTTCATCAGCCCCAGAGCTATCCTCTGTTTTATGGCACTCAAGAGATATAAGTTTTAGCTTTGTCATAAACAATCCTCACCGTATAATTGGATATCTATTCTGATACCAACATTTTTAGAATGGAAAATGTCTGCTATTTCCTGAATCTCAAGTTCTCCTGAAAAGGGAGAACTTGAGATTAAACTCTACAAGCAGTCAACACAACTACTTGCTCCAACACCAGCAAAACATGCAATGCACGCAGCGGTACCGACACCAGTAGCACAGGTAGCACCGCAAGCAACCACTGCTCCAGCGCAGCGAATTTTCTTCCTCCAGTTACAACTTTGTGGTATCACCTCTGTGGTGGAAATAACGTCAGCGCCAGACATACGATATTTCTGGCTAGTATTGTAAACTGCTGCTTCAGCTGTAAATCCAGGTAAACTCATGTCAAGTAGCTCCTTTGATGTTTTCAAATTCAACAGTCTTAGTGAGACAATTGGTAACCGATGGTGTCAATTTTTCGGACACGTCTACGCAGAAAACACAGTTGGTTTGGGCTAGCTCATACTTTCTCACCTCCTTTAAAGTGTTTAAATTTAACGGTCGTATAGCAATCCTAAATCATTATCAAGACTCTGATACAATTATATGCAATACTTGATTGTGACAATAAAAAATGAAT
>NZ_JAUBQW010000317.1:0-1109 GCF_036701485.1 Microcoleus sp. Pol11C3
CTCCTATGTTTGCAAAATAAGTAGTAGGTCTTCGAGATACCGTTAATATACCAATAGATTTGATAAAAAGTGAAAGGGATGAGAGTGCATCTGCGGCCAAACAGCTTTGATAGCATGTTCTCACAGAGATAGTACCTCATCCTTTTTATCTCTTTGAGTTTGAACAGAATGTAAGGAATACTGCGAGATCGGTATATCCAGAATATCCAACCAGGAGACAAAACGAAGAGAGGTTTTCACTTTTTGATTCATTTTAAACTATTGGTAATGAACAAAAAAATCACAAGACAATCCGTAGGGATTGATGTGGCTCAAAAGGAGCTGGTAGTTTGCCTTGGCCGCAAGTATGAGGATTGGAGTACCGATTTGTATGGGCATAAGTGTTTTGCCAATACAGAAAAAGGGTATCTGTCGCTTTTGGCTTGGGTAAATAAGTTAATGGATGGCTCTGTGCCCGTTCAGTTTGTTATGGAGGCTACGGGAGTTTATCATGAGTCATTAGCCTATTTTTTAGATGGGAAAGGGTACAATCTGAGTATTGTGTTGCCCAACAAGATCAGCAATTATGCCCGCTCCCTGGATACTAAAACGGTTACAGACAGAACGGCCTCAGAAGCGATTGCCCTTTTTGGACTGGAAAGAAAGCTGGAAAACTGGAAGCGACCCAAAGGAATATTTAAGAAAGTAAGACAGCTATGCCGTGAACGTGATCAGGTAGTGCAGGCCCGAACGGTTGCCAAGAATCAGTTACATGCCGAACAGGCAGAAGCTGAACCTCATAAGCGCAGTATCGCCCGGATCAAACAACAGATAGCCCTATTTAACAAACAGGAAAAAGAAATCAGAAAAGATATAGCTGAATTGATAGAACAGGATAAGGAAGTTAAAGAGGCTATCGAACGCATTAGTACAAGTCCTGGTATTGGAAGTCTGACAGCTACTATTGTACTGGCTGAAACTAACGGCTTTGAACTGATCCGAAACAGGCGGCAGGTCGCCAGCTATGCCGGTTTTGACATAAAGGAAAAGCAATCAGGTACATCAGTAAAGGGTAAGCCTAGAATATCAAAGAAGGGTAATAAATATTTACGTGGAGCTATGCATATGCC
>NZ_JAUBQW010000159.1:0-13357 GCF_036701485.1 Microcoleus sp. Pol11C3
TCTCTATTTTCAGCGCGGCTTCTTGGCTCTATCCTTTATGCAGCAAGCATTATAGGTACGTTGTCACCCGCTAAGGTAAGCCATAAATTTTACTCTTAATTTTTTCGTTTCTTAAGACTTACGCAACTGACACCTATAGTATGGTGCGTCTGAGGTCTAAACCATTAATAATCACTCTCTAACTAAAGTCTGACGCACCCTACAAGTCTAATGACTAATGACTAATAACTAATGACTACTTTTGTTCTGGATGCGCCGCCGCCGGCGAAGCTGCACCCATTTGATTAATAGCAGCAATTAGCTGATAAAGCCGCCCAAAATCCCGCTGGTTGAAATGCAAAGTCAGGCGCGGCAGCTCGAAAGTTTCATCTCCTATTTCCGGTTCCAAAGCTTGACTTTTTTCAATTTTTCCGGTGACAACAATATCGCTAAAATCAGTATTTAGCCGATAGACATTCTCCTCAGAAAGCTCTGTTTTCAAGCGAATTACCAATTTTTCCTGAACGTAGCGGCAGGAGTGATAAACCAGATAGAAACTCCCGATCGCCTCGCAAGCGACATTTATATCGTCAGTAATCGTATACAGGCTGCGATCGTCGGCTGAAATCAAACCCCGGCCGCGCAATTGTTTTTGCACAAAATAATTCCAATCAAGCCAATAATCTCCTCCCGGTCGATCAATCAATACCACAGGAGCCGGCCCGAACTTGCCAGTTTGAATCAAAGTCAGACACTCAAAAGCCTCGTCCAGAGTGCCGAAACCGCCCGGAAACAGAGCTAAAGCATCGCTCTCCCGCAGAAAAAATAACTTGCGAGTGAAAAAATATTTAAAATTGAGCAATTTGCGATCGCCCGCAATAAAAGGATTAGAACCCTGCTCGAAAGGTAACTGAATGTTCAGCCCAAAAGAACGTTCAGCAGTCGCCCCCTCGTTCCCCGCCTGCATGATTCCCCCGCCCCCGCCAGTAATCACCATAAACCCCTGCTGGGCGATCGCCCGCGCAAAGTCTCTGGCCATCAAATATTCCGCCGATTGCGGTAATACCCTCGCCGAACCAAAAATCACAATTTTGCGAACGTGGCGGTAAGGATAAAACATCTCAAAAGCGCTCTCCATATCTCGGAGCGACGCCGCAATAATCTTCCAGTCTAGGCGATCGAGATCCTCTCCGGCCATTTGCACTATAGTAGAGAGCGATCGTCCGATCCACTCAGAGTGCTTCAACATTGGGAAGCGATCGAGCAAATCCATCACTTCAGCTTGGAGGGACTCAAAACCTTGACCAGAACGAATCATGAATTTTTCCGAAACGATAACAAATTGTCGCTACTAAAAATTAAGGGGCAAGCTAAATTTAGAAGCTAATAGCGACCAGCAAATTGCCCTGCTGGCAACTAATAACTTTTCTAGTAGCTTTGCCCCGATTCTGAAGCGAGTTAGCTTTCGCTGCCCAAAAAGAACAGCGCGAAACCGCTCGCAGTGAGGTTAAATGTACTTTTCCAGAGTGTTGGCCAGAGTAGTTTTCGGAACTGCCCCAACCACCATATCCACCCGCTGACCGCCCTTAAATATCATCAGCGTCGGAATGCTGCGGATACCGTATTGGCTTGCCACGTTAGGATTCTCGTCGGTATTAACTTTTACTACCTTGACCTGCCCTTCATATTGCTGGGCAATTTCCTCTACGACGGGCGCCACCATCCGACAGGGCCCGCACCAGGGAGCCCAAAAATCCACTAGAACTGGAACTTCGCTATCGAGCACTTCCTGCTTAAAGGTAGAGTCGGTTACTTGCGCGGCTGCTGACATCCCTAGCCATCCTTGTAAATACTATTTCTCGGATAACAAGTCTAGCAAAAAGTGTAACCACTTGCGTCAACGATTTTAAGAGAAGGCTTCTGAAGGAAGAAGGAAGACGGTAGAAGGAAGAGGGAAGACGGTAAAAGGAAGAACGCACCAGGTTTCTCAAGGAACAAGGCCCTTATGTTTCCGAAGGCACTTATGTTTCCGAAGGCAGAATGCACTTATGTAGAAAAAAAATTCTCCCACTCCCAGACTCTCCCACTCTTCCACTCAGGGCCTCTCCGGAGCTACAAGCCTCTGTTCTGTATCTAGTAAGCAAGAGCCAAGATGTCCGGCAAAAAAGGAACCGCCCGAACAGTAGTCCGGGCGGAGTGTGGTGTGAGGAGTGAACGGAAACATTCGTCTCCGCTTCTTCTATTGTGACATCTCCTTCTCGATAATTCCACAATATTCTGTAAATTTCGAGACTCTTGAACAAATTTTGTCAAGGTATGCTGGTATTTGATCGGTAAATCTACTTACCCATGCCTAACTGCTGAGCTTTTTGATAGACTTTACCCTCAGTCAGCAGAGAAGGAGCAATTACCACTTCCACTTGCTGCATCTCTTTAATATCCTTAGCGCCCAAGGTGCCCATGCTAGTTTTCAGAGCTCCGAGCAAGTTGTGCGTACCGTCATCTAGGAGGGCCGGCCCGCGCAAAATTTGCTCCAGAGTACCCGTAGTCCCCACGCGAATGCGAGTGCCGCGCGGCAAAACAGGGCTGGGAGTCGCCATCCCCCAGTGAAAGCCGCGGCCAGGAGCTTCGGCGGCCCTGGCAAAGGGCGAACCAATCATCACTCCATCGGCACCGCAGGCAATGCACTTGCAGATATCGCCGCCAGTAATTAAACCGCCGTCAGCAATCACCGACACGTATTTGCCAGTTTCGCGATAGTAGTCGTCCCGCGCGGCGGCGCAGTCTGCTACCGCTGTGGCTTGGGGAACGCCGACACCCAATACGCCCCTAGACGTGCAAGCAGCCCCCGGCCCGATGCCCACGAGAATGCCTGCGGCGCCGGTTTTCATTAAATTCAGGGCGACTTCGTAGGTCACGCAGTTACCCAAAATTACTGGTATCGGCATCTCTTGACAGAATTGCGTCAAATCTAAAGATGAGATAGATTCAGGGGAAAGGAAAGCTGTCGAGACTACAGTTGCTTGCACAAAAAATATATCGGCTCCAGATTCAGCAACCGCCCGGCCGTATTTGCTCGCACCGGCCGGTGTACCGCTGACGGCGGCAATCCCTCCTCCTGCTTTAATTTCTTTAATTCTGATCTCGATTAATTCTGGCTTGATGGGTTCGGCATAAAGTTCCTGCATCAGGGAAACAAATTCGTGGTTCCCGACACTGGCGATGCGCTCTAATATTGGCTGGGGGTCGGCATAGCGGGTTTGAATTCCTTCTAGGTTGAGTACGCCCATTGCTCCCAATTCCGACAGCAAAATGGCCATGCGGACATCGACTACTCCGTCCATGGCGCTGGCGATGATCGGGATTTCTCGATCGATCCCGCCAATCTGCCACTTGGTATCTGCCAAACTCGGATCGAGGGTGCGCTGTCCCGGTACAAGCGCGATTTCATCTATGCCGTAAGCTCTGCGAGCGCTTTTGCCCCGCCCAATTTCAATATTCACGCTGTTTCACTTCCACAATGTATTTAAATTAGAGTAACAAAATCGTAGCCTGTCGGCAGGTAGCGATCGCGCAAATCAGTTTAAAAAACCTGATCTTGATTGGATTTTATGAAATCGAAGGGGATACTTTTCCTCAGCAACGGCCACGGGGAAGACGCGATTAACTGTCAAATTATCAAAGCTTTGAGAGCATCTGGCGCGGATGTTGATGTTTCGGCAATGCCGATTGTAGGTGACGGTGCTGCTTATAGCCGATCGACCGTACCCATTATTGGGCCCACCAGTCAAATGCCGTCTGGGGGAGTTTTTTACATGAATCCCCTGTTTTTCCTCAAAGATATTGGGGCAGGGCTAATTGCTTTGACTTGGCAGCAATTGCAGGCTGTTTGGACGCATTCGCGCCACTGCGATTTGGTGGTGGCAACTGGGGATATTGTCGCGGCGGCGATCGCCCATGTCAGCAACCGCCCCTATATAATTTTTCTATCTGCCCATTCTAGTTATTACGAAGGGCGAGTCGATTTGGGTTTAATCTTGTGGCAGTTGCTTTGCTCGAACAAATGTCTGGCGGTTTTTACTAGAGATGCTTTGACTGCAGCTGACTTAAAGCGACAGGGTTTAAAGAAAGCTCAGTTTGTCGGCAATCCTGTCATGGACAACCTCAATCCTACTGGCACAGATTTGCAGTTAATAGCCGGAGTTCGGACGATCGCCCTTCTCCCCGGTTCTCGCCTCCGGGAAGCCACCGACAACCTCGTTTTGCTGCTGGAACTGGTTAAAGAAATTGTTGGTAACTCTACTGTACCAGTGCTGTTTCGGGCAGCTTTAGTTCCGAATTTGATGCCTCAATTAGATGATATTGCGGCGCGTTCTGGATGGCAACACCGATCGGGCCAGCTCATTTTTCCAGCAATCAAACGGTCTTTTAGCGAACACAAATTAGAAGAACTAGAAGTAATTTGCTCAGCCGATGCTTTCGGCGATATTTTGCAGCAGTCTAGTTTAGTAATTGGGATGACTGGAACTGCTGTCGAACAAGCTGTGGGCTTGGGAAAACCTGTAATTGCAGTACCGGGAAACGGCCCTGCCTTTACCTATAGATTTGCGGAGGCTCAAAATCGGCTTTTAGGTGATTCGGTACAGGTTATTGGCACACAACCAGCGAATTCTGATATTATCAACGAAGCTGCTTTGGCAGTCGATCGCACTTTGCAAGATGATAAATATTTAGCCAGTTGCATTCAAAATGGTTTAGAGAGAATGGGGCCATCTGGTGGCAGCATAAAAATTGCTAATTACGTGGCAAACTATCTTTGTTCTTGATTGTGGTAGGGTGCGTGAGGTTTTAATTTTTCAATCTGCACGGAAAGTGTAATTCTGACGCACCATTTATTCCCTGGTGCGTCAGTATGAGATTGTTGATTTGTCACGAAAATAATTGTGGCTAACGCACCCTACTGCTATTTCAACAACTCAGAAACAGTTTTAAATTCGTAACCTTTCGACTGCAAATCCTTGACAATTATCTCAGTTGCTGCTACGGTTTTCGAGCGATCGCCCCCGCCGTCGTGCATCACCACAATCGAACCCGATCGCACATTGTCAATCACCTGATTTGCGATATCCTCTACCGTATGTGTTTTCTCATAATCTTGGGAATCCACATCCCACATAATCAGTTTTTTGTGCATTTGGGATACCAAATAAGACAAAACTACAAATCGCCTACCCCAAGGTGGCCGAAAACTAATACTGTCTTGCTTAACCCCCAATTCCTGCAAAAGTTTGTCCGTTTTTTCAATCTCAGACAGCAAAACTTGCCGGGGTTTAAACATCATATCTTTGTGAGAGTAGGAATGGTTGGCCAACTCCTCTCCCCTCGCGATAATCATTTTCACGATTTCTGGATGTTTCTCAATATTGCGGCCGATTTCAAAAAAAGTTGCTTTAACTTGATAGCGGTCTAAGATATCTAAAAGCTGATTTGTATAGGGAGGATAGGGGCCGTCATCGTAGGTGAGGGCAACAACTTTCACTTCCGTATCGGCGCGGTTGATGCCGAAATAATTGTGAAATTTAGTAACTTTAATCAATAGCGATGCTGCGAAAAATAACGCTATCGTGAAAAGCAGAAACTTTTGTAAATTTTTACTTATTCGCATAGCTGCACAAGGCTCGCTCGAGCATTAAAGTGGATTGCTGTCAGATTACCACAATTTGCAGCGGATGGCATGAATATCGATCGCGCTTGTCAAGTCTGCAAAAAAACGTCAGCACTACTGCGCGATCGCTCTTGTTGAGCTTCCACGCTAAAATATGGAAGCCAAGAGAGGTGAGAAGAGCGATCGCGCCTGTGAAGAGTTTTGAAGAGAGATACCCCTAAATGGCAGCGCGATCGCAAATTCCGACATTTCAAGCAATACTTTCCAGCAGCAAGGTAATCTTGTCAATTCCCACCACATAAACCAGCTTCCCCGGTTTAAAAGTTAGGCTTTTATCGCACCGGAGCAAGCTACAAACTGCTTTGGAAGCGGACGAATCCGAATTTGTCACGTCGAATTTATTATTCTACGATCGCTTTTTCCAAATTGCTGAGAGTCATGATTTTGATCCTAATTCCAAGTTTGCCACAACTTTGAGTTGCGATTAACTTATAGCTCGACTCGCTAACTCCTTAATTACCAACTACGCTTCAACTATCAGAGTAATGTTGTCAAGTCTCACGACGCGAACAACTTCACCGGGCTGCAAAGTTATTTCTCGAAAGCATTTGGCAGGCCACCAACTGCTTTGAAATCGCACACTGCCGGACTGATTCGGTTTAATTTCTTCTTCAACGATCGCTCTTTCTAAATGGCTGACAGTCATGATTACTTTCTCCGGATTGTAGTTGGGGTGGAACCTTGGGATGCTATAAACTTATAGCTCGACTCCCTAAGCCATTGATTTATAACGACGCTTCAACTATTAAAGTAATATTGTCAATTCCGGCTACGCGAACCTCGTCACCAGGCTCAAAAGTCATCTCTAGATCGCACTTCGCCGGCCACCAACTGTTTTGGAAACGAACGCGACCGGACTCATTAGGTCGAATTTCTTCATCCACGATGGCTTTTTTGGAATTGTCAAAATTCATCTTTCTTCCCCCTTGGAGACTCCCGCTGTACCTGTACCCAGGTCAGCGGTGAGAGGAAAAGGGGGGCAAGGTTTATGCTGCATACGAATAACCATCTTTTTTGTGAATAATTGAACAATATTTGTGGCTAATTCCTGACACCAATTCTGAGGCGGAAATATTGAATGAGCCACTGGTTCTTACGGCAACACGTCCAACGTATGTACCAATTTTCTTGCCAGAGGTTACAATCCCTTTGACAATATCTCCCGTTTGAAAACCTTTAACAAACTTAAACCGGGGAACATAGCGAGATGGAAAGCCAAATTTGTCGGTACGGCACATTTGACGTGTCCCGTGACCAGTTGCTTTGATCGATAGTGGCTTGTTTGTTAAAATCTTCAATGACTCAACCTTTCCGACACAAGCTGCGTCTAGCCAATGAGTTTTAGTTAAATTTAATTGAATGCGGTTGAACTTTGTTAAGCCACCACTACCTGTAGAAACAGGCAAGCCAGTTGTACGGAGTCGATTAAATAATGTCCAACGAGTTGAGTTAACGGCTGCTGCGTCTTTTAACGGACGTTTTGCTTGAGATAGAATCCCCTTCAAAATCTCTGGATTTTTAGATAAGAATTGCTCAATATCTTGAGTACCTTTCTTTTTGTTGCAAGCATCGCAAGCAAGGCAAAGATTAGAAATGCGATTAGCTCCGCCTTTGGCTTTGGGATGAATATGTTCGACTTGTAGCGGTGTATTAATTACACCACAGTAAGCGCACTTCCTGTCCCATTTGTTCAACAAATACTCGCGGATCTCATAACCATGCAAAATGCCTTGTTGGTATTCAATGCCAGAAATCTCTGGGTTTTCTAATTGCTGTAAGTCAAATCGCACAAGCTCTTGAGCAATAGAAGCAATGGGGGCGAGTTTCATTAATCTAGTCACCCAAGTTAAGGTTGTTGCCACACGATGTTGCAAACTTGGGGCTAGCCAACCTTTAGGGCTAGTCCTGTTTAGAAACCTAGTTGGACGATAGCGAGTATGGCGATTTCTCCTGCTTCTACGTAATGAACGCCGAGATTCAAGACTGGCTTTGATAGTTTGACCTCGGTGAGTTAGTTCTGCACCAAAGATTACGTTTTCTCCTTGCACCAATGCAATTCCCGTAGTTCGAGAGCCAGGATCTATTTTGAGAGTAATTGGTTTTTGTGGTACAGTTATCTCTACTTTCAGAATTAGCGTAAATGGATACCTTTTGAAGACAGCAGCTTTGCCATTAGTTAACAATTTACGTGCCAATCCTGGGCGGATGGGATTGAGCGGTCGTTTTTTGGTATCAAGTACAAAAACAAAATTAGACATTTAAGTCCTCCCTTACGGGGTAATGTTTGCTTCGTCAATGTTTAAGGTCGGTAACTATCTTAAAAGCACTGGCTTAACCCTTACACCTGTTTAACTTTTAAGTTCTAGAGCGGAAGACTAGCACGCATCTTCCGGTAGGTACTTCAACACTTACCTTAAACGTAGTGGGCGAACCACTTAGACTGGTCAACTAGGCTCTTTCTGTGCCCGCGCTGTCTCGGTACTCCGAGCAGCGCCGGGTGATTGACGATTGCTTACTCCCGATTGTAGATTTACCTTAACTTTCAGAATTGATCGCAAACGACGCTGCAACTATCAAAGTAATATTTTCAATCCCCACGACGCGAACCACCTCACCGGGTTCAAAAGTCATGTCTCGATCGCACTTCGCCGGCCACCAACTGTTTTGGAAGCGAACGCGGCCGCATTCTTGAGGGCGAATTTGTTCATCTACGATCGCTGTTTCAACATCGTTAATAGACATAGCTGCTTGCTCCCAAATATAAACTCGACTCGATCGGTGTGTAAGTTAGAAGCTTGTCTGTCAACTTCCCCTCCACACTCAACAGTATCCCCGGCCAACCTCGGCCGTGTCAGTCGGTAAAAGTCTATACAAGTCCACTGTTTGAGCGTGTAAGCGAGTCGGAAAAAGTCTGTTAAAGTTGTGTCATATTGGTAACGCTAAACCTGGTGACTCAATGGAAGCCGATCGTGCACTGGATTTTACCAACTCGTTACTTGTGGCTCGAAACCTGAAAACTCTCGACAACCTTGACAGCGCGATCTTTCGCGAAGCTTGGCAAGGCGTGCAAGGCAGGACGTACCAACAGGTTGCAGATAGTGAAGGGTATGGAGTAGGGACTGTTAAGGATGCTGCCTCTAATTTGTGGAAGCGGCTTTCAGCTTTGTTTGGAGAAGGCGAAAAAATTAAAAGAGACAACCTTCAAGCGGTTGTAGAGAGGTATTGGCGCAGCTACTCGACACTTGAACCACAGTCGGGACAAACTGTTGCGGCCCCAGTATCTCTCGGACTTGATGCGGATTTGGAAATCGAAAACCCGAATTTTTTGGGCCGCTTCGGGGCGATCGAAGATCTCAATACTCTTGTCGCCCAAGGAGCTAAAGTGATTGTCATCCAAAGTGCCGGTGGTATCGGCAAAACAACTTTGGCCAGGCAGTATCTGAAATCTCAAGGGTTCGATCGGGTAATTGAACTGTTGATGGCAAAAGAGACAGAGAACATCACAGCCTTGGAAAGCGCGATCGAAGAATGGCTCAAGCAAGACTTTCAGGAAGAACCAGGGCCAGACTTTGGCGTCACCCTGGGGCGACTGAAGCGGCAGCTTCAGACTCACAAAGTCGGCGTATTGATTGACAATTTGGAAGCCGCACTCGACGGACAAGGTAAGTTTATTGAACCGCATCGGCTTTACGTGGAACTGTTGCGAGTTTTGGCTGACGCAGCGGTGCAGTCGGTAACGCTGATTACCAGTCGCGATCGACTTTGCGATTCAGATGTCACCGTCGAACACTACTTGCTTCCGGGATTGGAAGTTGAAGTTTGGCGGCAGTTTCTTAGCTGCCGCAATATCAATATAGATGATGTCGCCCTCAAGGAAATGCACAAAGTTTACGGCGGCAATGCCAAAGCAATGGGCATTATTTGCGGCACGATCCGAGAAGATTTTGACGGAGATATGGCCGCTTACTGGCTGGAAAACAGCGATCATCCGCTCGTTGAAACAGACTTAAAAAATTTAGTTACCAGTCAATTTAACCGCCTCCTCGAACTCGATCCTGAAGCCTATCAACTCCTTTGTCGCTTGGGCTGTTACCGCTATCAAGATGTGCCGACAGTCCCTACTGACGGACTTTTGTGTTTGCTGTGGGACGTTCCCGAAGCGGGACGCCGACAAATCATTAAATCTTTATTGCACCGATCGCTAGTCGAGTCTCAGAAGGGCGAATACTGGCTGCATCCAGCAATTCGGGAAGAAGCGGTCGATCGGCTCTCGCCCGGAGACTGGGAGACTGCAAACCGCAAAGCAGCCGAGTTCTGGAGCGAGAGTGTTGAAAATATTGAGACTGTAGAAGATGCGCTGAAAGCTTTTGAAGCTTACTATCATTATGTGGCAATTAGCTGTTTCGAGCAGGCCGCGAGCGTCATCCTCAAAAAAATCAATATCCAGTTTGCCCAAGATTACAAGCTGGGTCGAGCACTCTACAAATTAGGTTTCTTGCAGCCCATACTTTCAGCAACTACTCGTATCGTTAACCATGTGACTTCTGATTATTATTTGAGCGGTTTATACAGTATTTTAGGTATTTGTTATCGGATTTTAGGTGAAATAAATCAAGCCATAGAATGCCATCAAATATCAGAAATAAAAGCCACTAAATCTTTGCAAATTATAGCGAAAAGCAGCGAACCAGAAAATGGCAAACAAGCTAATCTGGAATTCTGGAAAGTTAACGCTGCAATTAATATAGGTTTTTGTCAAATAGAAATGGGCGAATTAGAATCAGCTAGGGAGATATTTGTCAAGCTGAAAACTTCACGGGATGAAATCGAGATTAATAACTATTCGGTCAATGTCGGGTTAGCTTTCCTTAACTCCTGTGTCGGAGCAAAAAAAGAGGCGGAAGAGCTCGCCGAAAAACTTTATGCCGATCGGGAAAACAGTCATTTGGTGGGTACGGGATACAAGTTAGTTTTCCTCGCCGCCACCTATCAAAACCTGGGAGAGACAGACAAAGCTTTGAGCCTTTACCAGCAAGCGATCGCCCAAGCCGACCAAAACCAGTACAGCACCATCAAAGCCAAAGCTCTCAGCGGTATAGCAGCGCTGTACCGAGAACGGGGAGAATTTGACCAAGCCCTGCAGCACCATGCAGAAGCAATCGAAATACTCGATCGAGCCAGCGCTAAATTAGACCGAGCCGAAGCTTGCTATCAACTAGCACTAACAGAACAAAAACTTGGCAACATCGAGAAAACCCAAGAAAATGTTGAGCGTGCCATTCAACTGTTCAGCGAAATGGACGCTAGCAAACAAGTAGAAAAAGTACAGTTAGCCGCAACAAAAAAAACAGAAAAAATAGCTAATTAAGCGAGCAAATAATCATAAAATAGATACAATAAATGAAAGAACAACCATAAACTTTGTAGATATGAAACTAAAACGATTGGGACACGTAGCCGTCTGCGTGCAAGACATAGAGAAGTCTGCTGAATTCTACCGCAACTTGGGTATGGAGTTAGTCTGGAAAGATGCAGACTGGGCTTATTTGAAAGCAGGAGAGGACGGATTGGCGCTGTTGAGTCCGAGTTACGACCAAGCAGGGCCTCATTTTGGGTTTGTATTTGACGATCGTACCGAAATGGAATCCGCCTACCAACAACTCAAAGCCGATGGTGTTTCCGTCACCCACATTCACGAACACCGCGACGGTACTGCATCTTTTTACGGCAGAGATCCAGATGGGAACGGTTTTGAATACCTTTACGAACCAGCCTGACTATTCTAGAACTTGCGGATCGCGCTCCGCCCGCTGTCACCTCGAACCTTGATTTGTCGTTCCAAATTCGGGTAACGTGCGCACAGTACACCCTACATGGAGATTGGTACTCCGTGCGCACCCTAGGAGATTTTTGTGTCCGCGCACTCAAGTCCCGTTGCTGACGGCCCGGAACCTCCGTACAACTCGCCGAATAAAGTGACATACTGACACCGATGCTTCTACAGTACGGTGCAGGCTCTGAATCAGAAATATATCCACAACTTCCGAAAATCGGCTCGATAATCTAAAATCTAAAATCTAAAATCTAAAATCCTCATGTTGCAGAGAATACAAGTCAGAAATCGCTGGAAATTCATCTTCAAACCCTGGGAAGAAGCAGACCCTTGGCTGTTTGCCGCTTGCATCGGCCTCACCATCTTCGGGGGCATCATGATCCGCAGCGTCGAAATGAACCAGGGGCTGATCGACTGGTGGCGGCACTGGGTAACTGGCGGAGTCGGTTTGTTCCTCGCCATCATCATTTCCCGCTGCCGCTACCAAATACTGCTGGAGTGGAAATGGCCGATTTACATATTAATCAATTTGTCGCTGATCGCAGTCCGGTTTATCGGTACTACAGGGCTCGGTGCCCAGCGGTGGATCAACATCGGCGGCTTCTACCTGCAACCATCAGAATTTGCCAAAGTAGGCATGATTGTCACTTTAGCAGCTCTCCTGCACGACAAGACTGTCCCCACGGTGGGTAATATGTTGAGGATGCTGGCGATTATGGCTGTACCCTGGGGATTGATATTTGCCGAACCAAATTTAGGTACTTCCCTAGTGTTCGGTGCGATCACAATGGGGATGTTTTACTGGGGAAATGTCAATCCCGGCTGGCTAATATTGCTATTCTCTCCTCTCATCTCAGTTCTCTTCAATAACCTATCTACACCGCTTTGGATAGCCTGGGTAGTTGTGGCAGGTATTATCGCTTGGCGAACCCTGCCTTGGCCCTGGTTAGGGACTTTCGGTGCTGTGTTGGTGAACGTTGTTTCTGGACACCTCGGACATATTTTTTGGAATGTGCTCCAGGATTATCAAAAAATGCGCCTGACAGGGTTTTTAAACCCCGAGAAAGACCCTTTAGGCAGCGGATATCACTTGATTCAATCTCGGATTGCTATTGGGGCCGGGGAACTAAAAGGCAGGGGTTTGTTTCACGGAACGCAAACTCAGCTTAACTTTATTCCCGAACAGCATACAGACTTTATCTTTTCAGCTATTGGCGAAGAATTGGGCTTTATTGGCTGCATTTGCGTGCTGTTGGTGTTTTGGATAATGTGTTTCCGGTTGGTGACGATCGCTCAAACTGCTAACGATAATTTTGGTTCTTTGCTAGCGATCGGCGTACTGTCAATGTTGATTTTTCAGGTGTTCGTAAATATTGGGATGAACATTGGCTTGGCTCCGGTTACGGGCATTCCCCTGCCTTTCCTAAGTTACGGGAATGCGTCGCTGCTGAGTAATTTTCTCAGCCTGGGGCTGGTGGAGGCGGTGGCAAGCCAGCGACAGCGCAAGAAGCGTTGGAATTAGGTCATTGGTAATTGGTTCTGGGAATGCGATCGCGCTTTTGATTTCTTTCGAGAGATTCTGCGGGCGATTGCATTTTTTTTTGATCGGCCTAGGCGCATCTAAATTTTACGGTTCCTGAGCGGACTCTTTAGGACAGTCAAGTTGGATAAAATTCTTGTGGCGTGCGCGCGAGAACCCGCCCCAAAATAAAATTTAGAGACCCAACAGCTTAAGTATATCAACTTAATTAGGGCTTGCTGAATAATCGATCGCAAACTATGAATAGGAGCGACCGATATATTCAAACTCAACTAAAGAT